>NZ_JBFBKP010000041.1:0-38577 GCF_040702285.1 Arthrobacter sp. NPDC080086 | reverse complement strand
GCCGCGATGGCGGCGGCCTCGAGGGCCGCCCAGTCCACCGCGGCGGTGAGGTCCACGGGCTCGACGTCGGGGGTTCCGGTCACGCCGGTCACCCCTTCACGTACGGTATGCCGCCGGCCGCGGGCGGCCTGGACCGTCCCACCAGCCCGGCGACGGCGATCACGGTCAGGGCGTAGGGCAGCATCGCCATGAACTGGCTGGGCACCGGCGAGCCGATGATGGTGATGATGCTCTGCAGGTTGTCGGCGAAGCCGAACAGCAGCGCGGCCAGGAAGGCCCCGATGGGGTTCCAGCGGCCGAAGATCATGGCGGCGAGGGCGATGTAACCGCGGCCACCGGACATATCCTTGCTGAACGCGTCCACGGACACGAGGGTGAAGAAGGAACCGCCGATCCCGGCGATCGCCCCGCCCATCAGGACGTTGATGAACCGGGTGCGGTTGACGTTGATGCCCACCGTGTCGGCCGCCTGCGGGTGTTCGCCGACGGCGCGCACGCGCAGGCCCCACTTGGTGTGGAACAGCCCGACGTAGACCACGATCACGGCGATGTACATCAGGTAACCCACCAGGGACTGGCGGAACAGGATGGGTCCGATGATCGGAATGTCGGCCAGGAACGGGATGTCCACCGGTTGCAGCCTGCCCGGCTTGTTCAGGTGCTCCGGGTCCGCGGTGAGCAGGGTTGAGAACAGGAAGCTGGTGAGTCCGCTGATCAGGACGTTGAGCACGACGCCCACGATGATCTGGTTGACCAGGTACTTGATGCTGACCACGGCCAGGACCAGGGAGACCAGCGCACCGGCGATCGCGGCGGATACCAGGCCCACGTAGACGTTGCCGGTGATGGTGGCGACGACGGCGGCGGAGAAGGCGCCCAGCAGCAGCTGGCCCTCGATAGCGATGTTGACCACGCCGGCCCGCTCGCAGAGCACGCCGGAGAGGGAACCGAAGACCAGCGGCACGGCCAGCGTAACGGCGCCGGCCATCAGGCCGCCGAGGGAAATGGAGGGTTCCGGGTCGCGGCCGCCGGCGACGATCCAGATCATGAAGCCGACCAGGAAGACGACGGCGAACAGCCCGCCCACCCAGCCGGGAGTGCGGCGGCGCTGCAGGGTCAGCCAGATGGTGTAGCCGGCCAGGGCCAACAGCAGCACCGAGCAGATCCAGCCGAACACCATCGAGGGCACGGTGACCTTTTCCACCTGCGCGACGCCGAGGGCGGCCAGGCCCAGGACGACGACGGCGGCGATGGTGGTAGCGGGGATCCAGCGGTCCACGGGTCCGCCGTCGCGCCGCTGGCTGATCCAGCGGTAGCCGACGTAGGCCGCGGCGGCGAGGGCGACCGCCAGGGTGATCCAGGCCGCGGCGGAGGAGGCGTTCGGGTCGCGGGCCTCGGCGATCCGGAAGCCCGCGGACTTGGTGTTGGCCAGGAAGCCGAACAGGACGGTGCCGAGGACGGCCAGCAGGCCCAGGCCGACGCCGGCCTTCCAGCTCACCAGCTCGGACGCGGCCGGGTTCCCGGCCTTGCCGCCGGGGGCGGTGGCGCCGCCCTTCCCGGTGCCCGGCGTGCTGGCCGGGGAGTGTGTGGTGGCGCTCATGCTGCCGCTCCGCTCTTCACGCCGCCGGCGTGCGTGCCGGCGGTCCCACTCGTGGTGGTCTTTTTCTTACGGGGGTTCAGTCCGAAGATCGCCCGCACCAGCGGGGGTGCCGCGATGAACAGCACGATCAGGGACTGGATGACCAGGACGATGTCGATCGGGGTCTGGGTCTGGGCCTGCATGGCCACGCCGCCGGCGCGGAAGGCACCGAACAGCAGGCCGGCGAAGAACGTTCCCCACGGCGTCGAACGGCCCAGCAGGGCGACGGTGATGGCGTCGAAGCCGATCGAGGCGGCGACGCCGCCGGAGAGGTACTTCTCCGTGCCGGAGACCTGGGCGATGCCGGCGAGGCCGGCCAGGGCGCCGGCGATCGCCATCACCAGGATGGTGCTGCGGGCGACGTTGATGCCGGCGGTGCGTGCGGCGCTCGGGTTGGCGCCGACGGCCCGGAACTCGAAGCCGATGGTGGAGCGGTTCAGCAGCCACCAGACGAACACGGTGGCCAGGATCGCGGCCAGGAACCCGGCGTGCAGGCGGAACTGCGGTCCGAGCAGCTCCGGGAACAGGGCGCTGGGGTCCAGGAACGGCGAGATCGGGTTGGTGGAGCCCTTGCGCTGGAACGCCGGGGTGGTCAGCAGGAACAGCAGCAGGAAGTTGGCGATGTAGTTGAGCATGATCGTGACGATCACCTCGTGGGCGCCGGTACGGGCCTTCAGCAGGCCGACGACGCCGCCCCAGACCGCGCCGCCGACCAGGCCGGCGACGATGACGACGAGCAGGTGCAGCCCGATGGGCAGGTGCCAGGCGAAGCCGGCGTAGGCGCCGAACAGGGCACCGAAGATGATCTGGCCCTGGGCGCCGATGTTGAACAGGCCGGCGCGGAAGGCGAGGGCGACGCCGAGGCCGGCGCAGATCAGCGGGGTGGCGACCGTGAAGGTCTCCGTGATCGGGTACAGCTGGGCGGACAGGTCGGCCCCGGCCCAGTTGAAGATCGATCCCTGCACGAGTGCGGTGTAGGGCCGGATGACCTCGGTGAGCAGGTCGCCGGGCTGGGCGAAGAAGTACCCGGCCGCGGCGGCGACCTTCGGGTTGGTCACGGCCATCAGGATGCCGCCGAGCACGATCGCCAGCAGGACCGAGAGCACGGAGACCATGGCGTTGCCGGTGAAAATCTTGTGCATGACCGAGCCCTCGCGGTCACCGCCGTGCAGCTGGGTGGCGGCGGGCACAGCCGAGGGAGGCATCTGGCCGCCGGCGGTGTCGAGGGCGACGTCGGAGGCGACGGCCTCCTTCGTGGTGCCGCCGGGCGTTTGCGGTTCGGGGGTGGTGCCGCCGGGCGCCTGGGGCTCAGGGGTTGTCTTCTCAGACATGGGTTTCTCCTTCGTGGCCGGCAGGCTCCGGGAGCGCCGTCGTCGTCGTGCCGCTGGGGGCTTGGGCGGAGGCGCTGGCTTCGGCTTCGGTGGCCGGGACGCCGGCCATCATCAGGCCCAGCACGTCGCGGGAGGTGGTGGCGGGCACGATGCCGACCAGCTTGCCGCGGTAGAGCACGGCGATCCGGTCCGCCAGCTGCATGACCTCGTCGAGTTCGGTGGAGACGATCATGACCGGGGTGCCGTGGTCGCGTTCGGCGATGACGCGCTTGTGCACGAATTCGATCGAGCCGACGTCCAGGCCGCGGGTGGGCTGGGAGGCGATGAAGAGCCGCAGCGGGCGGGAGAGCTCGCGGGCCAGCACCACCTTCTGCTGGTTACCGCCCGAGAGGGTGCCGACGGCGGCGGCGACCGAGGGGGTGCGGACGTCGAATTCCTCGACCTTTTTGGCCGCGTTCTCGGCGATCACGGAGGGCTTCATCCCGACGCCGCGGGCGAACGGGGCCTTGTCGTAGAGGTCCAGGATCATGTTCTCGGCAATGGTGAAGGTGCCGACCAGGCCGTCGAGGGTGCGGTCCTCGGGGACGAAGCCGACGCCGGCGCCGAGGACGTGCTTGACGCTCTTGCCCAGCAGTTCCTCGCCATCGAGCGTGATGGAGCCGGTGACGTGCGGCTGGACGCCGAGGATCGCCTCGGTCAGTTCGGTCTGGCCGTTGCCCTGCACGCCGGCGATGGCCAGGACCTCGCCCTTGGCGATGTCGAAGGACAGCCCATCGACGACGTGTTGGCCGTTGTGGTCGGTCACTGTGAGGTTCCGGACCGTAAAGGTCACGTCGCCGGTCTTCGCGGGGGCCTTGTCCAGGTTCAGGCTGACGGCACGTCCCACCATGGCGGAGGCCAGCTCGGTGGGTGAGGCGGAGGGGTCGGCCTGGCCGACGACCTTGCCGCGGCGGATGACAGTGATGGTGTCCGAGATGGCCTTGACCTCGCGGAGCTTGTGCGAGATGAAGACGATCGACTTCCCGTCCCGCTTCAGCTGCCGGATGATGTCCAGGAGTTCGTCGGTTTCCTGCGGGGTGAGCACGGCGGTGGGCTCGTCCAGGATCAGGACCTCGGCGTCGCGGACCAGGGCCTTGATGATCTCGACGCGCTGCTGGACGCCGACGGGCAGGTCCTCGACCATCGCGTCGGGGTCGACGTCGAAGCCGTACTGGTCCGAGATCTGCCGGATCTTCTCGCGCGTGGCGTCCAGGTTCAGCAGCCCCGCGGCCTTGGTGGTCTCGTTGCCGAGGGCCACGTTCTCGGCCACGGTGAAGACCGGGATGAGCATGAAGTGCTGGTGGACCATGCCGATGCCGGCGGCCATCGCCTCGCCCGGATCCTTGAAGACCACGGGCTTGTCGTCCACCAGGATCTCGCCCTCGGTCGGGTCGTAGAGACCGTAGAGGACGTTCATCAGGGTGGACTTGCCGGCGCCGTTTTCTCCCAGCAGGCAGTGCACCTGCCCGGGTTCGACGACCAGGTCAATGTGGTCATTGGCTACCAGGGATCCGAAGCGCTTCGTGATCCCCTTCAGTTCGAGTTTCAAAACCCCAACCAATCTGTCTGTGTAAATGGACTGCTCCGGCGCCGTGGTCGGCGGCAGCGCAGCGGGTGATCCCAGCCTAGTGTCACGGGTGGTTGCTGGGCAGGGTGGTGGCCGGGCGGGCTTCCCCAGAGGCGGCCCGGCGGGGTGCCGGGAGGCCCCGGCAAAACAGAACGCGCTGCCCTTCGGCCGGGTGACGGCGGAAGGGCAGCGCGCCCCGCGGTGTGGTGCTTACTTGGTCGGGCTGGACTTCGACTCGACCTTGACGGTGCCGGAGATGATGTCCTTCTTCAGCTGGTCCAGCTCGCTCTTGAGGTCGGCCGGAACAGCGGAATCCAGGTCGTGGAACGGGGCCAGGGCCACGCCGCCGTTCTCCAGGGTGCCGATGTACGGGGCGGCGTCGAACTTGCCGTCCTTGTCGTCCTTGATGACGGATTCGACGGCGGTGGACATGGTCTTCTGCACGGAGGACAGGATCACGGACTTGTACTCGGCGGCGGTCAGGTAGCCGTCGGAGTCGACCCAGATGAGCTTGGCGTCCTTGCCCTTGGACTTGGCGTCCAGGATGGCGCTGCCGGCGCCGCCGCCGACCGGGCCGGCGACGGGCAGGACGATGTCCGCGCCCTGGTCCAGGAAGCCCTGGGTCAGGACCTTGCCCTTGTCGACCTGCTTGAAGTCGCCGACGAAGGTGCCGTCCTGCTTGTCCTTGTCCCAGCCGAGGAGCTGGACGTTCTTGCTCTTCTTCTGGTTGTAGTACTTCACGCCGTCGGCGAAGCCGTCCATGAAGATGGTGACGGTGGGGATGTTGATGCCGCCGAAGGTGGCGACCTTTCCGGTCTTGGAGGTTCCGGCGGCCAGGTAGCCGGCCAGGAACGCGGCCTGGGCCGTGTCGTAGACGATCGGCTTGACGTTCTTCGGGAAGGTCGGGTCGTTGTAGTCGATGATCGCGAAGTGGTTGTTCGGGTTGGCCGTCGCGATGGACTTGGTGGCGTCGCCGAGGAGGAAGCCGACGGTCACGGTGAGCTTGCAGCCCTGCTGGACCATGGAGCGGAGGTTCGGGTCGTAGTCCGTGTCAGCCTTGGACTGGACGTGCTTCTCGTTGATGCCGAGGTCCTTGGCGGCGTTCTGCAGGCCCTCGTAGCCGGACTGGTTGAACGACTTGTCATCGAACCCGCCGGAGTCGGACACCATGCAGGCGGTGTAGTCGGACTTGGTGGCCGAGCCTGAGGCGTTGGACGAGGACGGGGCGGCGCCGCAGCCGGTCAGCAGCAGGGCGGCCGCGCCCGCGGTGGCGACGCCGGCCATGGAACCGCGCTTGAGAGTTGCGCGCAGTGAGTTCTTCAAAGTTCCTCCAGGAAGGGGTAGGCGATGCGACGGGTGTTCAATGACTGTCCGCTTACGGTGTTGCTCCCGAAACACTGTTGTCACTGAGGCGTTCGCAGCGCTGCGCCGAGGCGCACTGATGCCAGCTACTTTAGTGGCCTGCAACACGTCGAGTAACACAGTTCACAGCGGTTTCCCAGATTGTTGAGAAGTTGTTACCAACGCGCTCCCCTACCCTTCACCCGGCCCTGCCCCCGGGCGTGCGAAAGGGCCCCGGACTATGGTCCGGGGCCCTTTCGTAGCCGCACGCGGTGCGCGGGTCGGCTGTTTACTTAGAGGCCTGCTTAGAGGCGGACGAGCATCTTGCCGGTGTTGGCGCCGTCGAGCAGGTCCATGAAGGCCTGCGGGGCGTTCTCCAGGCCGTCCACGATCGTCTCGTCGTAGCGGATGGTGCCGTCGGCAATCCAGCCGGAGACCTTCTCGACGAACTCGCCCATGTACTGCCAGTAGCCGCCCACCAGGAAGCCCTTGAGGGTCAGCTGCTTGCCGATGGCCAGCATCAGGTTCCGCGGGGCCGGGGTCGGCTCGGTGGAGTTGTACTGCGCGATGGCGCCGCACATGGCGACGCGGCCGCCGACGTTCATCACCGAGAGCGCGGCTTCGAGGTGCTCGCCGCCGACATTGTCGAAGTAGACGTCGATGCCCTTCTCCCCCGCGGCGTCCTTGAGCAGGTCGCGGACCGGGCCGTCGTGGTAGTTGAACGCGGCGTCGAAGCCAAGCTCGAGCAGGCGGGCGACCTTCTCCGGGGTGCCGGCGCTGCCGATGACCCGGGAGGCGCCCATGGCCTTGGCGATCTGGCCCACCAGGGAGCCGACCGCGCCGGCGGCGCCGGAGACGAAGACGGCGTCGCCGGGCTTGAAGTCGGCAACCTTCAGCAGGCCGGCGTAGGCGGTCAGGCCGGTCATGCCGAGGGCGCCGAGGAAGGCCGACGCCGGGGCCAGGTCCGTGCGGGCCGGCGAGGTGGCGGCGGCATCCAGGACGGCGTATTCACGCCAGCCGAGGCTGTGCACCACGGTGTCGCCGACCTTGCGGTCCTCGGAGCGGGAGGCGATGACCTCGCCCACGGCGCCGCCCTCCATGGCCGCGTCCAGGGCGAACGGCGCGGAGTAGGACTTCACGTCGTTCATCCGGCCGCGCATGTACGGGTCGACGGAGATGAAGAGGTTGCGGACCAGCACCTGGCCGTCCTGCAGCTCCGGCAGGGCCGACTCGGCCAGGCGGAAGTTCTCCGGCACGGGGCGGCCGTGCGGGCGGGAGGCCAGCTGGATCTCGCGGGTGCTGGTGGGAAGGGTGGTGTTCTCGGTGCTCATGCGGCGACCTCCATGATGGTGATGTCTACGGTGATGTTGCCACGGGTGGCATTGGAGTAGGGGCAGACCTCGTGGGCCTTGGCCACGAGCGCCTCGGCGGTCTCGCGGTCGACGGCGGGCAGCGCGATCTCGAGTTCGGCGGCGATGCCGTAGCCGGCGCCGCCGTCCAGGGCGCCGAGGTGGACCTTCGCGGCGACGGCGGAATCGGTCAGGTCCGCCTTCTGCTGGCGGCCCACCAGGCGCAGGGCCGAGTGGAAGCAGGCGGCGTACCCGGCGGCGAAGAGCTGCTCCGGGTTGGTGCCCTCGCCGCTGCCGCCGAGCTCCACCGGGCTGGCGAGCGTGACGTTGAGCTTGCCGTCATTGGTCTGGGCGTTGCCGTCGCGTCCTTCACCGGAGGCGAGGGCCTCCGCGGTGTAGAGGGTTTTCATGGGGATCCAATCTGTCGGGGTGGGGAAAGTCAGTGGTGTGGCCGCCGGGCGGCCCGGTCGCCGTCAGTGGCCGGCGTGCAGGGCGGCGGCCAGCCGGGTCAGGGTCTCGCGGAGCTGGTCCAGCTCCGCGGCGGAGAGTCCGGCGGCGTCGGCCAGGCGCTGCGGAATACCGGCGGCGCGGGCGCCCAGGGCTGCACCGGCGTCGGTCAGGAAAACCTCGACGCGCCGCTCATCCTCGGCGGACCGGCGCCGTTCCACAAAGCCCAGCGCCTCGAGCCGCTTCAGCAACGGGGACAGCGTGCCCGAGTCCAGGCCGAGCTCCTCGCCGAGGTCGCGGACGCTGCGTGGCTGGTCCTCCCAGAGCACCATCATGGCCAGGTACTGCGGGTAGGTCAGGCCCAGCTCCTCCAACATCGGCCGGTAGGCCGCCGTCGCGGCGCGGGAGGCCGAGTACATGGCGAAGCACAATTGCCTGTCGAGGCGGGGCGCCTCGGGCCGGGTCACGGCGTCGGGGGTCTCTGCGGAAGCGGGCATGGTTCCACCCTACGGACATTTTCAGTTGTACGCAACTCAGTTGTGCACAACCTAACGCACCGGCCGTGGTGGCGTGCGGAAATCCCCCACGTTCGCCGTCGTCATCCGGCGTGTCCGCGGGACCCGACGGCGCGTCGCGGCGCCGGGCAGGCGAAGGTGGGGAATTCCTGCAGGGAAGCCAGACGGTGAGGTTGAGTCGCTACTACTGCCCGAGGTCGCGGAGGGTGCGCAGGGCGGCGGCGGTAAGGACCCGGATGCCCAGGCCCAGGGCGCGCTCGTCCAGGATGTAGTCGCCGCGGTGCAGGTCGTACTCCTCGCCGCCGGGGGTCTTGGTGCCCAGCCGCATCATGGCGCCGGGCAGGTCGGCCAGGAACCAGGCGAAGTCCTCCCCGCCCATGGACTGCGGGGTGAGCACCACGGAGCTCTCGCCGATCTCGGCGCGGGCGGAGGCCTCGATCAGGGCCGTCTCGTGCTCGGAGTTGACCACCGGCGGGACGCCGCGGGTGTGCTCGAGGTGGACGTCGACGCCATAGGGTGCGGCGATCTGCTGGACCACCTCGTCGAGGATCCGGCCGGCGCTGTGCCAGGCGTCCCGGTCCAGGCAGCGCATGGTGCCGGCCATGTAGCCGCTGGCCGGGATGGCGTTCGGGGCGGCGCCGGCGGAGATGTGGCCCCACACCACGGAGACTCCGCTGCGCACGTCCACCCGGCGGGACAGGACGGCGGGGACGTTGATGGCGATCTGGGCGAGGGCGAAGACCAGCTCCTCGGTCAGGTGCGGGCGGGAGGTGTGGCCGCCGCGGCCGGAGAGTTCGATCTTGATGGTGTCGGAGGCGGAGGTGATGGCGCCGATGCGTGTGCCGATCTTGCCCACCTCGATCCGCGGGTCACAGTGCAGCGCCAGGATCCGGGGAACGCCCTCGAGGACGCCCTGTTCGATGCAGGCGTGGGCGCCGCCGGGCATGGTTTCCTCGGCCGGCTGGAAGATGATCCGGACCGTCCCGCCCAGCGGGGAGGCTTCGTGCATGCGCTGCAGCACCAGGGCGATGCCGAGCATGGTGGTGGTGTGCACGTCGTGGCCGCAGGCGTGCGTGACCCCGTGGTTCTTGGAGGCGAACTCCAGCCCGGTTTCCTCGATGATCGGCAGCGCGTCGATGTCGCCGCGCAGCGCGGTGGCGATGGGTCCCTCCCCCACGTCCACGGTCAGGCCGGTGCCTTCCAGGCGGCGCGGCTTCAGTCCGGCGGCCTCCAGCCGGCTGGCGAGCTTGTCCGTGGTGCGGAATTCCTTGAAGGACAGCTCGGGGTGCGCGTGCAGGTCACGGCGGAAGTCGATCAATTCCGGCAGGAGGGGCTCCAGCCAGGGTTCCACGCGGGTGGTGGGCTCGGCCTCGGTAGTGTAATTGCGCACTCAATCACTGTAGCCACAGTCCAAAAAATAGCGGCATCCCGGACGGCGCATTACGCACCGCCGCCCGGGTACCCATCGGGTCCCGGGCGGCGGTGAAAGCGCAGGTCAGCGGCGTTTAAGCGTGGCCAGGCTAGAGGACGTCCGTGTCGCCGCTGGCCTTGAGGGCGTCGACGGCGGCCTTGACCCGCTGCGAGTGGGCCTTGGTGGTGACCAGCAGGGCGTCGGGGGTGTCCACGATCACGACGTCCTTGATGCCGATCAGGGCGATGACGCGCTTGGTGTCGGTGACCACGACGCCGCTGGCGTTTTCGGTGAAGACCCGGGCGCCGGCGCCGATCACGGTGACCTCGTCGACCTCCTTGGCACTGTTGAGCCGGCCCACGGAGGCGAAGTCCCCGACGTCGTCCCAACGGAAGGTGCCGGGCACGACGGCGACGTCCCCGGCCTCGGCGGCGGGCTCCGCCACGGCGTAGTCGATGGCGATCTTGGGCAGCGTGGGCCAGACCCGGGCGGTGACCTCGTCACGCAGCGGGGTGTCCCACGCCTTGGCGATCTCCTGCAGGCCGGCGAACAGCTCCGGCTGGTTGGCCTCGAGGTGCTTGAGCATCAGGGACACGGGGGCGACGAACATGCCGGCGTTCCAGACGTATTCCCCGCTGTCCACATACTGCTGGGCGACGTCTTCGCTGGGCTTCTCGACGAACTCAACCACCGTGTGGGCGCTGGGTGCGTTCGGGACGCTGAGCTGCTCACCGGCGCGGATGTAGCCGAACCCGGTGGAGGGGTGCGTCGGCTTGATGCCGATCGTGACAATCTTGCCGTAGGCGGCCGTGTAGATGGCCTCGCGGACGGCCTCCTGGAACAGCTCGTCGGGGCTGATGACCTGATCCGCGGCGAAGGAGCCCATGATGGTGTCCGGATCGCGTTCGTAGAGGATGGCGGCGGCCAGGCCGATCGCGGCGCCGGAGTCCTTCGGCTCGCTCTCCAGCACCAGGTCGGCGTCGTGGATCTCCGGCAGCTGGCGGCAGACGGCCTCGCGGTGGGCGTTGCCGGTGACGACCAGCATCCGACTGCCGGCCAACGGCTCCAGGCGGTCGTAGGTGGCGCGCAACAACGTGCTGCCGGACCCGGTGAGATCGTGCAGGAACTTCGGGGCCGCGGCGCGGGACAGCGGCCAGAGGCGCGTGCCGACACCCCCGGCCGGGATCACCGCGATGAAACGGTCCAGGGGCGAATCCGCGGCGGCATCATGCGGCTCGAGGCCGGTCACATTATCAGTAGTCATCACGGCCACTCTAACCGACACCCGCTCCACAGCCCCGGATCAAGGTCCTCAAATCGGCCCTTAACGCCAGCGAATGTGGCGTTCGTCTCAAAACCGGGCAAAAACCGCGGAAGCTCCCCGCCGTACCGCCGCCCTGAATTGAATAAGCTGACAGCGAAGCCTAGATTTAGGCTTGAGCTTACGAGTGCTCTCGCAGCAGGCGTTCCCCCCGCGTGGATCCCATGCCAGCGCCGCTGTGTTGCAGGGAGGTTTATTCAGTGCCGACAAAACCAGCTGGCACCTTGTACCGCGGCCGTGAAGGCATGTGGTCCTGGGTTGGACACCGCGTTACCGGTGTAGTGATCTTTTTCTTCTTGTTGGTCCACGTGCTGGACACGTCGTTGGTGCGTGTGTCCCCGGAGGCATACAACGCCGTGATCGGCTCTTACAAGAACCCCCTCATGGCCCTGGGTGAAACGGGCCTCGTCGCGGCGATCGTCTTCCACGCCTTCAACGGCCTCCGGATCATCGCCGTCGACTTCTGGAAGAAGGGCGCCAAGTACCAGCGCCAGATGCTGTGGACGGTTCTGGCCCTCTGGGTCATCGTCATGGTTGGCTTCTCCATCCGCCACCTGTCCCTCGCCCTCGGAGGTCACTAGCCATGAGTGCAACGCAGATCCAGACCCCGCGCTCCGGCAAGGTCGGCGCGGGCCGCGTCGCCCCGAAGTACAACCGCAACGGTTCCTCGAAGGGCAACTTCGAGATGCTGGCATGGCTGTTCATGCGGCTCTCCGGCGTCGTGCTGGTGGTCCTCATCTTCGGTCACCTGTTTGTGAACCTGATGGTCGGCGGAGGCATCCACGCGGTCGACTTCGGCTTCGTCGCCGGCAAGTGGGCCGACCCGTTCTGGCAGGTCTGGGACCTGGCGATGCTGTGGCTGGCCATGCTGCACGGCAGCAACGGCGTCCGCACCATCATCAATGACTACGCCGAGAGGGACGCCACGCGCCTGTGGCTGAAGATCGTGCTGTACGCGGCCGCCGCGGCAATCGTCATCCTCGGCACCCTGGTGATCTTCACCTTCAACCCCTGCCCCGTGGTCGACGGCGTGCAGCTGCCCGGCGGGTTCTGCCCCGCCCCGTAGCCGCCCCGGTCCCCGGCCGCTGAGTCCTGCCTGCCCGGCGGGCAGGAACAGCGGGCCCCACCGTCCTGGTCTCGCCGGCGGTGTTCACAGCGAATTTTGAGAGAAAGAGCATCTGGTATGCAGGTCCATAAGTACGACGTCGTCATCGTCGGCGCCGGTGGCGCGGGCATGCGCGCAGCGATCGAATCCGGTCAGCGCGCCCGAACAGCGGTACTGACCAAGCTTTATCCCACGCGCTCCCACACCGGCGCGGCACAGGGCGGCATGTGCGCCGCCCTGGCCAACGTCGAGGAAGACAACTGGGAATGGCACACCTTCGACACCATCAAGGGTGGCGACTACCTGGTTGACCAGGACGCCGCCGAGGTCATGGCGAAGGAAGCGATTGACGCCGTCCTGGACCTCGAGAAGATGGGCCTGCCGTTCAACCGCACGCCCGAGGGCCGGATCGACCAGCGCCGCTTCGGTGGCCACACCCGCGACCACGGCAAGGCCCCGGTCCGCCGCGCCTGCTACGCCGCCGACCGCACCGGGCACATGATCCTCCAGACCCTGTACCAAAACTGCGTCAAGCACAACGTTGAGTTCTACAACGAGTACTACGTGCTGGACCTGCTGACGGTTGAGGAAGACGCGGTCCGCGAGGACGGCACCCCGTACAAGCAGAAGCGCGTTGCGGGCGTCGTGTCCTACGACCTGGCCTCCGGCGAACTGCACGTCTTCCAGGCCAAGTCGGTCGTGTTCGCCTCCGGCGGCGCCGGCAAGGTCTTCAAGACCACCTCCAACGCCCACACGCTTACCGGTGACGGCATGGGCATCGCGTTCCGCCGCGGTATCCCTCTGGAGGACATGGAGTTCTTCCAGTTCCACCCGACAGGCCTGGCCGGCCTGGGCATCCTGCTCTCCGAGGCGGCACGAGGCGAGGGAGCGATCCTGCGCAACTCCGAGGGTGAGCGCTTCATGGAGCGCTACGCCCCCACCATCAAGGACCTGGCGCCCCGTGACATCGTGGCCCGTTCCATGGCCAACGAGGTCCGCGAGGGCCGCGGCTGCGGCCCGAACAAGGACTACGTCCTCCTGGACCTGACGCACCTGGAGCCGGCGCACATCGACGCCAAGCTCCCGGACATCACAGAGTTCGCCCGCACCTACCTGGGCGTGGAGCCGTACACCGAGCCGGTCCCGGTCTTCCCGACCGCGCACTACGCCATGGGCGGCATCCCCACGAACATCAGCGCCGAGGTCCTGCAGGACAACGACACGATCGTCCCGGGCCTCTACGCCGCCGGTGAGGTCGCCTGCGTTTCCGTCCACGGCTCCAACCGCCTGGGCACCAACTCGCTGCTGGATATCAACGTTTTCGGCAAGCGCGCCGGCGTCGCCGCCGCCGAGTACGCCAAGACCGCCGATTTCGTGGAACTGCCCGCGGATCCGGAGGCCTACACGCTGAACCTGCTGGAGCACGTCCGCACCGCCAACGGCACCGAAAAGGTGGCCCAGATCCGCAAGGAACTGCAGGACACCATGGACGCCAACATGCAGGTGTTCCGCACCGCCGATACGCTGAACCAGGTCCTGGCGGACATCGCGTCCTTCGAGGAGCGCTACCAGCGGATCAACGTCCAGGACAAGGGCAAGCGCTTCAACCTTGACCTGCTCGAGGCCGTCGAGCTGGGCTTCCTGCTGGAGCTTGCCAAGGTCATGACCGTGGCGGCCCTGCACCGCGAAGAATCCCGCGGCGGACACTTCCGCGAGGACTTCCCCGAGCGCGACGACGAAAAATTCATGAAGCACTCCATGGCGTACAAGGATGAGCACGCTCCGGCGGACGGTTCCGCCGAGGCGATCGCCGGCATCCGGCTGGCTACCAAACCGGTGGTCTTCACGCGCTACGAGCCGATGGTGAGGAAGTACTAAGATGACCGCTGAACTCGCTGAGCCAGCCTCCAAGATCGAACTGCCCGCCGGCGTCGGCGGCGGCGGGGAAATCCCGTCCTTCGACGTGACGCTGCGCGTGCGCCGCTACAACCCCGAGGTCTCCGAGGAGGCCACCTGGGACGACTTCCAGGTCACCATGTACGGCACCGACCGCGTGCTGGATGCCCTGCACAAGATCAAGTGGGAGCAGGACGGCAGCGTCTCCTTCCGCCGGTCCTGCGCGCACGGCGTCTGCGGTTCCGATGCCATGCGCATCAACGGCCGCAACCGCCTGGCCTGCAAGACCCTGCTCAAGGACCTGGACACCACCAAGCCCATCACGGTCGAGCCGATCAAGGGCCTGCCGGTCGAAAAGGACCTGATCGTGGACATGGAGCCGTTCTTCCAGTCCTTCCGCGAGGTCATGCCGTTCCTGATCAACCGCGGCCACGAGCCCACCAAGGAACGCCTGCAGTCCGCCGAGGACCGCGAGCGGTTCGACGACACCACCAAGTGCATCCTGTGCGCCGCGTGCACCTCGTCCTGCCCGGTGTTCTGGACCGACGGCCAGTACTTCGGCCCGGCCGCGATCGTCAACGCGCACCGCTTCATCTTCGACTCCCGCGACGATGCCGGCGACATGCGCCTGGAGATCCTCAACGACAAGGAAGGCGTGTGGCGCTGCCGCACCACCTTCAACTGCACCGAGGCATGCCCGCGCGGCATCCAGGTCACGCAGGCCATCGCTGAGGTCAAGCAGGCCATTCTGTCCCGCAAGGTCTAAGTACCGCTAAGCCCTCCACGGGCACAGCACCACGACGACGGCGCCTTCCACCCTTGGGTGGGGGCGCCGTCGTCGTGTTACCCTCCCACGCCCCTCCCCCGCTACATCCCTCGAAAGGCCCCCGTGTCCCGCTCAGAAAAAGTCACCTTCGAAGGTTCCACCGGCGAACTGCTCTCCGGGGTCATCGACCTGCCCGAGGGCCCGGTGAAGGGCTGGGGCGTGTTCTCGCACGGCTTCACCCTGGGCAAGGACAGCCCGGCCGCCTCCCGGATGTGCAAGGCGCTGGCGGACAACGGGGTGGGCATGCTGCGCTTCGACAACCTGGGCCTGGGCGGCTCGGCGGGCGAATGGTCGGCCGGGTCCTTCAGCCACAAGGTGGCGGACACGGTCCGGGCGGCGGAGTTCATGCGCGGCTCCGGGCGGCCGGTGTCGCTGCTGGTGGGCCACTCCTTCGGCGGTGCCGCCGTGCTGGCGGCGGCCCACAGCATCCCGGAGCTGGACGCGGTGGCCACGGTGGGCGCGCCCTTCTCGCCCAAGCACGTGGCCCACGTCTTCGACGCGGCTTTGGACCGCATCCTCAGCGAGGGCAGCGCCGAGGTGGACCTGGGCGGCAAGCGGATGGAGATCCGTCGGCACTTCGTGGAGGACCTGGAGAACGCGGACCTCACCGACTGCATCCGCCGGCTGCACAAGCCGCTGATGGTACTGCACTCCCCCACGGACACCACGGTGGGCATAGAGAACGCCAGCAGTATCTTCCAGACCGCCCGGCACCCGCGGAACTTCGTCTCGCTGGAGGGCTCGGACCACCTGCTCACCGGAAAGGGGCAGGCGGCCCGGGCGGCGAAGATTATTTCGGCGTGGGCCGATCAGTACCTCGACGCCGGAAACTAGCCGGCGCCCGCCGCGGGCGCACGCGCGGCTCGGAGGGGGTCCGGCCGGGCTGGACCTGGCGGGCGCCCCAGCCGAGGGTCTTGTCCACCGGGCCGGCGGACCGGTCTGATTCGCGCACGGCGGACCAGGAGGCGGAGACGAGGTAGACCTGGCTGACCAGGTTGAACCAGACCAGCAGCCCGATGATGATGGCGAACGGGGCCAGGATCGGGTTGCGGCCCGAGCTGGCCAGCAGTTGGGTGCTGAAGAACTGCAGCACCGTGGTGCCTGCGGCGGCCATGATGGTGCCCTCCAGCAGCGCCCGCCGCGACAGGCGCACCCCGGCCGCCACCCGGAACATGATCAGGGCGGTCCCCCATGCCAGCAGCAGGGGCACCACGATGGTCACCGACGTGGTCAGCGGACCGGCCAGCAGCGGGTCCAGGTGCAGCAGGCCGGCAACCCAGTCGGCGGCCGTGCCGAACACCAGGGACGCGCCCGCGCTGACCACCAGGGCGGCACCGAGAAGCAGCAGGGTCCCGGCGTCGCGCAGGATCTGCAGCACGGGCAGGATGGGCCGCGGGCCCAGCTGCATCATGCCGCGGACGCCGTCGCGGACCCCGCTGATCCAGCCGAGCGCGGTGAACACCGTGACGGCGGCGGCAATCAGGGCGGTCCAGCCGAGGTTGGACGGGTTGAGCAGCTGGTGCGGGTCCACCAGTCCCGGGCCGCCGTTGACCTTAAGCAGGCCGGGGGCGGCGCCGGCGACGCTGCGGATGACCTGTTCCAGCAGGGCGGGCTGGCCGTTGAGGATCAGCCCGGCGAGGGAGAATCCGGTGGCCAGCAGGCCGGTGATGGAGAAAAACATCCGGAAGCCGATGCCCGCGCTCAGGAGCGGGCCGCGCTGGAGGTTGTAGTGCATGAAGGCCCGTTGCGGCCGGAAGGTGTTGATCTTCGCGAACAGCAGCGGCATGCCCGCCAGGACGTTGCCACCGGAGCGGCGGGCCTTGACCCAGTCCATCCGCTTGTGGATGACCTCCAGTCGCAGTCCGGGCAGGTCCGTGGGTGCGGGTGGGCTAGCGGGGGCCTTCTGTGGCGTCTTCGCCTCGGTGGTGGTCACGTTCGCTGCCAAAGTCCAGTTCTTCCCGTAGCTGCCAGATGCCGTTGTCATCGTGCTCGTAAAGACCCATGCTAGCCACCGGGAAGCTGGCCCTGTAATCCTTCAGCGCCGTTTCGGCCTCGTCGAGGCTTTCGGGGGCGACGTCGTGGGCCACGGTGACGTGCGGGTGGTAGGCGAAGGGCAGCTCGCGCTCCAGCGGGCCGCGCTGCAGCTGCCGGTGCAGGTCCACGCACTCGCCGAACCCCTCCTCCACCTTCAGGAACACCACCGGGGAGACGGGCCGGAAGGATCCGGTGCCGGCGATGGTGACGGTGAAGGGCTCCTGCCGGCCGGCGACTTCGCGGACGTGCCGCCGGGTGGCCTCCCAGTCCCGGGTGGTGGTGGTGGTGACCAAGGTGATGTGTGCGGGCACCGTGGCGGCCAGCGGGTCCCCGAAGGAGGCCCGCCAGCGCCGCAGCTCCTCGGCGATCCTGGGCGGGAAGCCCAGGATCACGCCGATGCTGATGCCGTCCTCCGGAGCTTGCGTGTCCTGACCCGCGGGCGCGGCCGCCGAGGGGGCGGTGCCGCCGGTGTCCCGGGACATTCCCGTGGACGTGCCGGTTTCGCTCGCGGTGACGTTGCTGGCGAAGGACATTGCCCTAGATGT
The DNA here is from genome assembly GCF_040702285.1 of Arthrobacter sp. NPDC080086. Classification (NCBI taxonomy): domain Bacteria; kingdom Bacillati; phylum Actinomycetota; class Actinomycetes; order Micrococcales; family Micrococcaceae; genus Arthrobacter; species Arthrobacter sp. NPDC080086. The sequence goes on along the minus strand of NZ_JBFBKP010000041.1, from coordinate 21,211 downwards.
CTCCCCGTGCCCCGGCGTACGGCAGGAAGCCCACCTTGGCGTACACGTCCTTGAGGGTGGCCGCCGCGGCTTCCCGGGCCTTGTCCGCGCCGACCGCCAGGAGGCGGTCCAGCTCGGCCGGGTCGGCCAGGAGTTCGTTGGCGCGGTCGCGGATCGGGCTCAGGTGTGCCGTCACCACCTCCGCCAGGTCGACCTTCAGGTGGCCGTACATCTTGCCCTCGTAGGCCGCGGTGAGCTGCTCGATGGACTGCCCGGTGATGGCCGAGTAGATGGTCAGCAGGTTGGAGACGCCCGGCTTGTTCTCCCGGTCGAAGCGGATCTCGGTGCCGGTGTCGGTCACGGCGGACTTGATCCGCTTGGCGATCAGCTTCGGCTCATCCAGCAGGTTGATCAGGCCGGCCGGGGACTCGGCCGACTTGGACATCTTCGCCGTCGGATTCTGCAGGTCGTAGATCTTCGCGGTCCCCTTCTGGATGAAGGGCTGCGGCACGGTGAAGGTCTCGCCGAAGCGGGAGTTGAAGCGCTGGGCAAGGTCGCGGCTGAGCTCGACGTGCTGGCGCTGGTCCTCACCGACGGGGACGCCGTGCGGCTTGTACAGCAGGATGTCCGCGGCCTGCAGGATCGGGTAGGTGAACAGGCCCACGCTGGCCTGGTCCGAGCCCTGCTTGAGCGCCTTGTCCTTGAACTGGGTCATCCGGGAGGCCTCGCCGAAGCCGGTGATGCAGTTCAGCACCCAGGCCAGCTGGGCGTGTTCGGGTACCTGGGACTGGACGAAGAGGGTGCACTTGTCGACGTCGACGCCGCCGGCGATGTACTGGGCGGCGGTCACCCGGGTGCGGCGGGCCAGCTCGGCCGGGTCCTGGGGCACGGTGATGGCGTGCAGGTCGGGGATGAAGAAGACGGCGTCGTATTCGTCCTGCATCCGGACCCAGTTCACCAGGGCGCCGAGGTAGTTGCCCAGGTGCAGCGAGTCGGCGGAGGGCTGCATTCCGGAGAGGATCCGCTGGCGGGTGCCGGGGGCAGCCGCCGGTGCGGCATCGGTGGAGGGGGTGGCGTCGGGGATCAGCGACGCGGTGGCGGGAGAGGTCATGGGGAAAGCCTTAAAACTAGAGCCGGTAGTCCACTACCAGCGGGGCATGGTCGGAGAAGCGGGTATCCCAGGACGGCGCCCGGTCAACGACGGCCTGCACCGCTGCGGTGGCGAGGGCAGGGGTGGCGAGGTGGTAGTCAATCCGCCAGCCCGTGTCGTTGTCGAAGGCCTGTCCCCTTTGCGACCACCAAGTGTAGGGGCCGTTGACGGTACCCGCCAGGCCCCTGTGAACATCCTTCCAGCCGATCTCCTCGCCCATGAAGCGGTCGAAATAGGCACGCTCCTCGGGCAGGAAGCCGGCACGTTTGACGTTGCCCTTCCAGTTCTTGATGTCCAGCTCCGTGTGGCCCACGTTCAGGTCCCCCACCACCAGGGCGTGGTCGCTGTGCTTGGACAGTTCCGGCAGCCGGGCCAGCATGAGGTCCAGGAAGCGGAACTTGTCGTCCTGCTTCGGGGTCCCGGCCTCGCCGGAGTGAACGTAGGCGCTGACCACGGTCAGCGTGGCGGGGTTACCGGCGGCGTCGCGGACGATGTAGTCCGCCTCCACCCAGCGGCCCGCGGTCGCGAAGTAATCGTGGCCGATGTGTCCCCGGGTGGCCGTCGGCTCCGTGCGCGAGGCGATGGCGACGCCGGCGCGGCCCTTCGCCTCGGCTTCGGCGTGCAGGATGTGCCAGTCGTCGCCGAGCAGGTCCCGGACCACGGCGTCGGGCGCGCGGACCTCCTGCAGGCAGAGGATGTCCACCTCGCGCGCCGCCAGCCATTCCGCCATGCCCTTTTTGTAGGCGGCGCGGAGGCCGTTGACGTTGACCGTTGCGATGCGAAGGTGGTCCTTCTCCAATGCCGAGCTCACCCGATCCACTCTAGTCGATGATGGTTCCGCTCACCGGCTCGTCGGAGGAGCCGCCGGACTTGATCATGTCCCGGGCGTTGGTGGCGGTGATTTCGATCGTCTCGAGGGCGCGGCGGATGGTGTCCTGGTCCGAGGCGGCGCCCTTGGCCCGTTCCTGCTCGACGACGCGGACCTGCACCTGGACGATCTTGAAGGAGTGGTCCAGCTTCATGTCGCGGACCTCGTCGGCCTCCCGGCGCTCCCCGACGACGCGGGTGCCGCCGTGGTCGGCGCTGCCGGCCGACGGCGCCCGGCCTACGGCGGAGTTGAAGGCGTTCTGCGCCTCGTTGAGCTTGGCCCCGGCGCGCTTGGCGGCCTTCTGGATGCTGAAGACCACGAAGGAGGCCAGCGCCAGCCAGAAGAAGGCGATAACGGCGACAACCCAGCCCACGACGTCGTTCTGGTTCGCCGCGAAGATGACGGCCACCAGGAAGGCGATGATGAACACCGTCATGCCGAGGCCGCCGATGCGGAACATCGGGTTCTTGCCGGCGGCGGCGAACGGGGACGTGGTGGAGGAAGGGTTGCCGAGGGATCGCATGGGTCCATTATCGCAAACGGCGTGCACCGCCCGTGGCGCTTCCACCCCCGGCGAACGGACCGACGTTGTCCCGGGCCGCAGGGCCCACGGGAAGGCCGCCGCCGGGGCCGCTACTTCAGGAACAGCCGGCGCAGCCGGCCCGTGGTAAGGGCGACGCCGAGCACGATCATCACCAGGTAGTAGCCGATGTGTAGCGCTGTGGAAGCGTCGAAGGCGCCCACGCTGATCTGGCGGAGCAGCTCCACCCCGTGCCAGAGCGGCATGGCCTGGATCAGCAACTGGATGGGTCCCGGGTAAACACTCAGCGGGTAGAAGGTGGCACTGAAGAGGAACATGGGCAGCATGATGAAGTTGATCCAGTCCATCTGCTGGAAGGTCTTCATGAAGCTGGTGATGCCCATGCCGAAGCTGGCGAAGCCGAACGCGATCAGCACCGAGGCCGGAATCATCAGGATGGCCCACGGGGTGGTGATCAGGCCCATCACGCCCATCACCGCGGTGAACCCGGTGGCGTACATGAGGCCGCGGAGCAGGGCCAGGAAGATCTCCCCCATCGCGACGTCGATCGGCCCCAGCGAGGTGTAGAGCATGCCCTGGTAGAGCTTGGCGAAGTTCATCTTGAAGAAGACGTTCCAGGTGGAGTCGTACACGGCGCCGTTCATGGCCGAGACCGCCAGCAGCGCCGGGGCGATGTACGCGGCGTAGGAGATCTCCTGGCCGCCGGGGCCCTGCACCGTGCCGACGATCGCGCCGAGGCCCACGCCCATGGAGATCAGGTACAGCACGGGCTCGAAGAAGCCCGAGAGCATCACCATCCAGTTGCTGCTCTTGGTGGCCATCAGCCCGCGGGCGACGACGGCGCGCACGTTGCGCGAGTACAGCGGGCCGAAGCGGCGGGCGCGGGCGGCGTCGGTGACGCTGGGGGCGCCGTCGTGGTGTCCGGCGGTGGCAAGCGTGCTCATGCACCCATCCTTGTGGCGAACTGGCGCCGGGTCAGGACCCAGCCGAGGACCGTGAGGCCGGCCAGGACAATCAGGTGGACGGCGCTCAGCCAGGCCGGCTCGGGGTAACCGTAGGTGACCACCCGGCCGAGCTCTGTGCCGTGCCAGATCGGGGAGATCCAGCCGACCCAGCGCACCCCCAGGGGCAGGGTGTCCAGCGGGAAGAAGGTGCCGGAGAACAGGAACAGCGGCATGACTATGAAGCGCATCACCATGGCGAATTGGCCCTTGTCCTCCTTGATCCGGGCCGCGTAGGCCATCAGGGGCAGTCCGAAGGCGAGGCCGGCCAAGGTGGCGATGAGGATCGAGACCCAGCCCCAGCCGCTGGGTGAGGCGCCGAACAGGGTCACCACGCCGAAGTAGATGGCTGACTGCAGCAGGAACCGGACTGTCACGGCGATGATCTGTCCGGCGGCGATCTGTTCCGGGGTCAGCGGGGAGGCGTGCGGGCCGTAGTAGACCCGGCGCCACTTGAATCCGTCCATCACCGGGAAGGTGAACTCGTTCGCGGCGGTCATCACGGCCGCGGAGATCAGCAGGGCCGGGGCGATGAAGGTCAGGTAGCTGACGCCGCCGAAGGCCGCGGCGGAGTTTGAGTCCACCAGCGTGGCCAGTCCCACGCCCATGGCGAAGAGGTAGGCGACTGGCTGGCCCACGCCGTACATGACGATGGTCCAGCCGTAGCCTTTCATCACCCGCAGGACCTGTTCGGCGTAGTAGAACGCACCCCAGCGGCGGGCCTTGGCCGCGGAGACCTCCGGCGCGTGGGCGCGCCCGGTCCCGGCCCGCGGCTCCGGGCGGGCCGCCGTCGTTTGTCCCGGCTCGGTCACGGCCGGATTCCTAGTCAACGAGGCTCCGGCCGGTCAGGCGCAGGAAGACGTCCTCCAGCGAGGAGCGGCGCACCAGCGAGGTGACGGGGCGGAGGCCGCGGGCGGAGACCTCTTCCAGGGCGGCCTCGCCGTCGTTGGCGTAGATCAGGACGCGGTCCGGGAGGGTTTCGACGCGTTCGCCGATGCCCTCGAGTTCGGCGCCGACGGTGGCGTTGCGGGCGGACCCGAAGCGCAGTTCGAGCACCTCGCGGGTGGAGTATTCGCGGATCAGGCTGGCCGGGGAGCCCTCGGCCATGATCCGGCCCTTGTCCACCACGATCAGCCGGTCGCAGAGCTGCTCCGCCTCGTCCATGTAGTGGGTGGTGAGGATCAGGGTGACGCCCTGTTCCTTGAGCCGGAACAGCCGGTCCCAGAGGATGTGGCGGGCCTGCGGGTCCAGGCCCGTAGTGGGCTCGTCCAGCAGCAGGATCTTGGGCTCATTGATCAGGGAGCGGGCAATCGTGAGGCGCCGCTTCATGCCGCCTGAGAGCGCGTCCACCTTCGCCTTTGCCTTGTCGGTCAGCTGCGCGAACTCCAGCAGTTCGTCGGCCTTGGGCTTGAGGTAGCTCATCGGCAGGCCGAAGTAGCGGCCGTAGACCAGCAGGTTGTCCCGGACCTTGAGCTCCTCGTCCAGGTTGTCCTGCTGCGGAACCACGCCCAGGTGCGCGCGGACCTCGGGGCCGTGTTGCTCCGGGTCCAGGCCCATGATCGTCAGGGAGCCGGAGGTGCGCTGGGAGACGCCGCCGATCATCCGCATGGTGGTGGACTTGCCGGCGCCGTTGGGGCCCAGCAGGCCGAAGGCCTCGCCGGCGGGCACGCGGAAGCTGATCCCGTCCACGGCGGTCATGTCGCCGTAGCTCTTGGTCAGGTTCTCGGCGGTGATGACGTACTGGGCGGGGCCGGATTCGGCGGCGCTTTCCACGGGCGATTCTTTTGCGGCGAGTTCAGGCACCCGAAACACGCTAGTCCATCCGGGCAAACCATGAAAGAGTCTTTTCGTAAATTCTTGGGACTTTTCGGGCCAGGAAACCCAACTGACTCGCAGCTGGGGCCGTTTTGGGTGCTGAAAACGGCCTCAGCTGCGAGTCAGTTGCGGTCGTTAGTCCTGGAGCTGGCGTTCGGCGGTCTCCACCACGTTGGCCAGCAGCATGGCGCGGGTCATCGGTCCCACTCCCCCGGGGTTCGGGGAGATCCAGGCGGCGACGCCGGCCGCGGCGGGCTCCACGTCCCCGGTCACCACGGCCTTGCCGTTGCCGTCGTCGACTCGGCTGACGCCCACGTCCAGCACGATCGCGCCGGGCTTGAGGTCCGCGGCCTTGATCATGTGCGGCTGGCCGGCGGCGGCGATGACGACGTCGGCCTGCCGGATTTCGGCGGGCAGGTCCACGGTGCCGGTGTGCGCGAGGATGACCGTGGCGTTGACGTCCTTGCGGGTCAGCAGCAGTCCCACGGGCCGGCCGATGGTGACGCCGCGGCCCACCACCAGGACGCGCTTGCCCTTGAGGTCGATGCCGTGGCGGGTCAGCAACTCAATGCAGCCCTTGGGCGTGCAGGGCAGCGGGGAGGTCATCGGCCCGGACACGTTGGCCACCAGGCGGCCAAGGTTCATCGGGTGCAGGCCGTCGGCATCCTTGTCCGGGTCCATCGCCTCGAGGATGACGTCCTGGTTGATGTGCTTCGGCAGTGGCAGCTGGACGATGTACCCGGTGCATTCCGGGTTCTCGTTCAGTTCCCGGACCACGGCCAGCAGTTCCTCCTGGGTGGTCTCCTCGGGCAGGTCGCGGCGGATCGAGGTGATGCCCACCTCGGCGCAGTCCTTGTGCTTGCCTCCGACGTACCAGGTGCTGCCCGGGTCGGAGCCGACGAGGATGGTGCCCAGTCCCGGGACGACGCCGCGGGCCTTGAGGGCGGCGACGCGTTCGGTCAGTTCGGCCTTGATGGCGGCCGCGGTGGCCTTGCCGTCGAGGATGCGGGCGGTGCGGGTTTCGGTCGTGTCGTTGGTCAACCGGATCACCACTGCTCGTGCTGCGGGTACAGCGGGAAGTCGGCGGCGAGCTTGTCCACGCGGGACTGGAGGGCCTCGACGTCGGCGCCGGTGCCTGCCTTGAGGGCGGTGGCGATGATGTCGGCGACCTCGGTGAATTCCTCTGCGCCGAAGCCGCGGGTGGCCAGGGCCGGGGTGCCGATCCGCAGGCCGGAGGTGACCATCGGCGGGCGCGGATCGAACGGAACGGCGTTGCGGTTCACGGTGATGCCCACGGAGTGCAGCAGATCCTCGGCCTGCTGGCCGTCCAGCTGGGAGTTGCGCAGGTCCACCAGGACCAGGTGCACGTCGGTGCCGCCGGTGAGGACCGAGACGCCGGCCTCGGCGACGTCGGCCGCATTCAGCCGGTCGGCGATGATCCGGGCGCCCTCAAGCACGCGCTCCTGGCGTTCCTTGAACTCCTCGCCCGCCGCGATCTTGAACGCCACGGCCTTGGCCGCGATGACGTGCATCAGCGGGCCGCCCTGCTGGCCGGGGAAGACGTTGGAGTTAATCTTCTTGGCCCACTCCTGCTTGGCCAGGATCACGCCGGAGCGCGGCCCGGCGAGGGTCTTGTGCACGGTGGAGGTAACGACGTCGGAGTGCGGCACCGGGCTCGGGTGCAGGCCGGCGGCCACCAGCCCGGCGAAGTGCGCCATGTCGGTCCAGAGCAGGGCCCCGACCTCGTCGGCGATCGAGCGGAAGGCGGCGAAGTCGAGGTGGCGCGGGTAAGCGGACCAGCCGGCGATGATGACCTGCGGCTTCTCGGCGAGCGCCTGCTCGCGGAGCTTGTCCATGTCCACCCGGAAGGTGTCCTCCTCGACCTGGTAGGCCGCGACGTCGTACAGCTTGCCGGAGAAGTTCAGCTTCATGCCGTGGGTGAGGTGCCCGCCGTGGGCCAGGGACAGGCCCATGATCTTGTCGCCCGGGGTGATCATCGCGGAGAGGGCGGCGGCATTGGCCTGCGCGCCGGAGTGCGGCTGGACGTTGGCGAACTCGGCACCGAAGAGGGCCTTGACCCGGTCGATCGCGAGCTGCTCGGCGACGTCGACGTATTCGCAGCCGCCGTAGTAGCGGCGGCCCGGGTAACCCTCGGCGTACTTGTTCGTCAGCACGGAGCCCTGGGCTTCCATGACGGCGCGGGGGGCGAAGTTTTCGGAGGCGATCATTTCCAGGGTGCCGCGCTGGCGGCCGAGCTCCTGGTCCAGGACGGCGGCAATCTCGGGATCGAGTTCAGCGAGGGGCTGGTTGCTTACGGCTGCTGAAGAAAGGCGAAGGGAAGTAGTCACGAAGAACTCCTGGCTTGGCAACGGTCACTGCTGTGAGGTCAGGTTACCGGCTGGTCCGCGCTGGCGCCGCTAGATGACGGTGCCTGCGGGAGGGCAGCGCGGGGCTGCCAACCGGAAAAACATGACCCTCGGCCCAGGCGTACGATCCGTGGTCTGCGTGCGTGCCGCTCCCTGGTGGTAAGCCACCCAACGCCAGTTGCGACAGGTTAAGCCTATCCCAGCCGCGGGTAGGCTGTTCTATCGTGACTGACGACCAGCTGACTGCCTCCTATATCCTCACCCTCTCCTGCCCGGACCGGCCCGGCATCGTGCACGCGGTGGCCGGCGCCCTGCTGGTGGCGGGCTGCAATATTACGGACTCGCAGCAGTACGGCAGCGAGGGCACGGGCACCTTCTTCATGCGGGTGGAGGCGACGACGGCGGCCCCCGAGTCGGAGCTGCTCGCCGCCCTGGAGCCGGTGGCACAGGCCTTCGGCATGCAGTGGAGCCTGAACCCGGCCGGCAGGAAGCTGCGCACCCTGCTGATGGCCAGCACCTCGGCGCACTGCCTGAACGACCTGCTGTTCCTGCAGCGCTCCGGCACGCTGCCGATCGAAATCCCCGCGATCGTCTCCAATCACCGCGACCTCGCAGGCCTCGCCGAGTTCTACGGCATCCCCTTCCACTACATCCCCGTCACGAAGGACACCAAGGCCCAGGCCGAGGACGCCCTCCGCGCCCTGATGGCCGAGCACGACGTCGAACTGACCGTCCTGGCCCGCTACATGCAGATCCTCTCGGACGAGCTCTGCACCGAACTGACCGGCAAGGCCATCAACATCCACCACTCGTTCCTGCCCTCCTTCAAGGGCGCCAAGCCGTACCACCAGGCGCACGCCCGCGGCGTGAAGCTGATCGGCGCCACCGCGCACTACGTCACCGCCGCCCTGGACGAGGGCCCGATCATCGAGCAGGAGGTCATCCGCGTGGACCACCGGCGCACCGCCGAGCAGTTCGTGCAGATGGGCCGCGACGTCGAGGGCCGCACCCTGGCCCAGGCCGTGCAGTGGCACGCCGAGCACCGGGTGCTGTTGGACGGCAACCGGACAGTCGTCTTCAGCTAGCCGTTTCCGGGAGGGCCCTTGCCGCGTGCGCGGCCGGGGCCCTTTACTGGAGCCATGACCACACCCGTGACCAGAAACAACGGGGCGCAGCGGCTGGACGACTTCGTGGCCCTGCTCAAGGAGGAGGGCCGGCACGCCGTGCTGGGCCTGGACTGCGGCACGGGCGCCGAGGGCCTCGCCTTCGTCCGTGCCGGGCTCCACTTCACCGGCGTGGACGCCTCCGAAGAGAACATCCACGCCGCCCGCGCCCACGGCCTCTCCGCCTCGGTTGCAACCGCCGCGGCCCTGCCGTTCGCGGACGCAGCCTTCCCGGCCGTCTGGGCCCCGGACGCCCTGGCCGGACTCGACGCCGAGGCATCGGACGGCGCCCTCCGCGAACTCCGGCGCGTGGCCGAACCCGGCGCACCGATCGCCGTCGTCCTCCCGCAGGGCGGCCCGGACGCCGGTGCCGGACCCGGCTTCACGGTTCTCCGCGCCTGATCCGTGCCTGATCCGTGCCTCCCGGCGCTCCCGCAGGTCCGGCCGCTGTCCTAGGCTGGGGTCCATGACTCCCGTTTACGCTTTCGCCGGCGAGACCCCGGCCGTCCACGACTCCGCCTTCGTTGCCCCGAGCGCCTCGATCATCGGCAACGCCACCCTCGCCGAGGACTCCAGCGCCTTCTACGGCGTCACGGTCCGCGCGGACACCGCCGCCATCAGCGTCGGGGCCGGCAGCAACCTGCAGGACAACGTGGTGCTGCACGCGGACCCGGACTTCCCCTGCACGGTGGGCGCGGGCGTCAGCATCGGCCACGGCGCCGTGGTCCACGGCTGCACGGTCGAGGACGACTGCCTCATCGGCATGGGCGCCACGGTCCTCAACGGCGCCGTGATCGGCGCCGGCTCGCTCGTGGCGGCGGGCGCCGTCGTGCTCGAGGGCACCGTCATCCCGCCCCGGTCGCTGGTTGCGGGCGTGCCCGCCAAGGTGCGCCGGGAACTGACGGAGGAGGAGTTCGACGGCGTCCGCCACAACGCCGCGCACTACCGCGAGCTCGCGCGGGCGCACCGCGAGCTGCACCGCTGATCCGTAAGGGGGTATTCGGGGGCGGGCGCGCCGCGGCTTGCGTTAACTTCTTGACTACAAACCCCTGATGGTGCACGCTTCTTTGCATGCCCTCACCAACGCGCTCAACGAGGAGCCGCACGAAAAACCCCGGGTCGCAGTCCGCGCTCCGCCATTTGAACCAGCAACGGATCATCGAATGCCTGCTCGCCGGCCCGTCCACGCAGGCTGAACTGGCCCGGCAGACCGGGCTCTCCACGGCCACGGTGTCCAACATCGTCAAGATCATGCAGGACGCCGGGCTCGCCTCCACCGAACCGACCACCAGCTCCGGCCGCCGGGCCCTGAACGTCCGGCTCAACAGCCAGGGCGCCGTGGCCGTGGGCATCGACTTCGGCCGCCGGCACCTGCGCGTGGTGCTGGCCTCACTGAGTTACCACGTCCTGGCCGAGGAGGCGGTGCTCCTGCCGCTGGGCCACCACGCCGAGGACGGCATCGCCGCCGCCGTCGCCGTCCTCGACCGGCTGCTCGATACCGGCGGCGTCGAACGCAGCGCCCTGGTGGGTGCCGGCGTCGGCATCCCGGGCCCCATCGACCGCCGTTCCGGCACCGTCGCCCAGGGCGCCATCCTCCCGGAATGGGTCGGCATCAACATCCTGGAACGGCTCGAGGAAGCCCTGGATCTGCCGATTTTCGTCGACAACGACGCCAACCTGGGCGCCCTCTCCGAGGTGACGTGGGGACCGCACAGCGGCACCAGCAACCTGCTCTTCCTCAAGATCGGTTCGGGCATCGGCGCGGGCCTGATCATCAACGGCATGCCTTACTACGGCAACGTCGGCATCACCGGCGAAATCGGCCACGCCACCATCCACGAACACGGCCTGGTCTGCCGCTGCGGCAACCGCGGCTGCCTGGAAACCGTCGCCTCCACCACGACCATGCTGGAGTTGCTCAGCCGCGGCGACGACCGGCCCATGACCAGCGAGGACATTGTCCGCAAGGCCCTCGCCAAGGACTCCGCCACCCTGCGCGTGGTGGACGACGCCGGCCTCGCCGCCGGGCGTGCGCTGGGCAACGTGGCCAACCTGATCAACCCCGAGGTGATCGTCGTCGGCGGGCCGCTGGCGGGCCTCGGCGAGCTCCTGCTGGACCCCATCCGGCGGGGCCTGATCCGGCACGCCGTGCCCGTCATCGGCGAGACCACCACCCTCACCATGTCCTCCCTGGGCGACCGCGCCGAGGCCCTCGGGGCAACCGCACTGGTCTTCCAGCAGGCCGGAATCCGGCGCAACTAGCTCCACCGTTATCCGTCCGTTGCGTTAAAGACTTGACGACAACGACGTGATCCAGTTTACTTTTCCATCAGACGGCCCTGCGGTTTGCAGGGGCGGACAACGAAGTCATGCATTGGAGGCGTAAGGGCAGATGACGTCCCTCGACACGCACAGCGATCCCGTAATTCTCGAGATGCGCTCCATCACCAAAGAGTTCCCCGGCGTTAAAGCTTTGGCCGAGGTGAACCTGCGGGTGAAGGCCGGCGAAATCCACGCCATCTGCGGTGAAAACGGCGCCGGCAAATCCACCCTGATGAAGGTCCTTTCGGGCGTTTACCCCCACGGCAGCTACACCGGCGACATCGTCTACCAGAACGAAGTCCAGGAGTTCAAGGACATCCGGGCCAGCGAGCACGCCGGCATCGTGATCATCCACCAGGAACTGGCGCTGATCCCCGAACTGTCCATCATGGAAAACATCTTCCTGGGCAACGAACCCACCAAGCGCGGCGTGATCGACTGGGCCGAGGCCCGGCTCCGCTCCACCGAACTGCTCGCCCGCGTGGGCCTGCGCGAGGACCCGGACACCCCGGTCAAGGAGATCGGCGTCGGCAAGCAGCAGCTGGTCGAGATCGCCAAGGCGCTGAACAAGAAGGTCAAGCTCCTCATCCTCGACGAGCCCACCGCGGCCCTGAACGAGTCCGACTCCCAGCACCTGCTGGACCTGATCCTGGGCCTCAAGGGCCGCGGCATCACCTCGATCATCATTTCCCACAAGCTCAACGAGATCGAGCAGATCGCGGACTCCATCACCATCATCCGCGACGGCAAATCGATTGAGACCCTCGATGTGAAGGCCGACGGCGTCGACGAGGACCGCATCATCAAGGGCATGGTGGGCCGGACCCTGGAGTCCCGCTTCCCGGACCACACCCCGAACATCGGCGAGACCTTCTTCGAGGTCAAGAACTGGACCGTGGGCCACCCGCAGATCCAGGACCGTCTGGTCTGCAAGAACTCCAGCTTCTACGTCCGCCGCGGCGAGATCGTCGGCTTCGCCGGTCTCATGGGCGCGGGCCGCACCGAACTGGCCCGCTCCCTGTTCGGCCGCTCCTACGGCCGCTTCATCTCCGGCCACGTCTACAAGGACGGCAAGGAGATCCACCTCAAGACGGTCAAGCAGGCAATCAATGCCGGCCTTGGCTACGTCACGGAGGACCGCAAGTCCCTGGGCCTGAACCTCCTCGACGACATCAAGGCCACCACCGTCTCGGCGGCGCTGAAGAAGATCAGCAAGCACAACGTGGTCGACGCCGACCAGGAGTTCACGGTCGCGGAGCAGTACCGCAAGTCGCTGCGCACCAAGACCCCGTCGGTGGAGGAAGGCGTCGCGAAGCTCTCCGGCGGCAACCAGCAGAAGGTCGTCCTGGCCAAGTGGATGTTCACCGACCCGGACCTGCTGATCCTCGATGAGCCCACCCGCGGCATCGACGTCGGCGCCAAGTACGAGATCTACGGCATCATCCAGCAGCTGGCCAACCAGGGCAAGGGCGTGATCGTCATTTCCTCGGAACTGCCGGAGCTGTTGGGCCTCTCCGACCGCATCTACACCATCTTCGAAGGCGCCATCACCGGCGTGCTGACCAAAGAGGAAGCCAGCCAGGAAAGCCTGATGAAGCTGATGACCTCCGCCCGCAAGACTGCCTGACCCCGGGCGATCCAGAACAATCCGGACTACAAGGACTGACACAATGAACGCGCTCAAGAAGCTCTTTGGCGGCAACACCCGCCAATTCGGCATGATCTTCGCCCTGGTTGCGCTGATCGTCTTCTTCCAGATTTTCACCGAGGGCCGCACGCTCACCCCGGGCAACGTCATCAACCTCTTCAACGGCAACTCCTACATCCTGATCCTCGCGATCGGCATGGTGCTGGTCATCATCGCCGGCCACATTGACCTCTCCGTCGGCTCCGTGGCCGCGTTCGTGGGTGTCAGCGTGGCCCTGATGATCCGCGACTGGGGCATCCCGTGGTACCTCGGCATCCTCTTCGGCCTGCTCCTGGGCGCGCTGATCGGCGCCTGGCAGGGCTTCTGGACCGCCTACGTCGGCATCCCGGCCTTCATCGTGACCCTCGCCGGCATGCTCCTGTTCCGCGGTTTCAACCAGTACGTCGGCAAGTCAAACACCATCCCGGTGCCCAACGACTTCCAGTACATCGGTTCCGGCTACCTGCCCGAGGTGGGCCCCAGCACCGGCTACAACAACCTGACCGTGCTGCTCGGCCTGCTCGGCGTCGCCTACGTGGTCTTCAGCGAACTGCGCGCCCGCCGCAAGGCCAAGTCCCTCGGCGCCGACGTGACCGAGAGCTGGGTGACCATCACCAAGCTGGTCCTGATCTGCGCGGCCATCCTCTACGCGACGTACCTCTTCGCCACCGGCCGCCCGGGCACCTCGTTCCCCATCCCCGGCCTGATCCTGGCCGTCCTGGTCCTGCTCTACGGCTTCATCTCCTCGAAGACGGTCATCGGCCGCCACGTCTACGCCGTCGGCGGCAACCGCCACGCGGCCGAACTCTCCGGCGTCCAGTCCAAGAAGGTCAACTTCCTGGTCATGATGAACATGTCGATCCTGGCCGGCCTGGCCGGCATGATCTTCGTCGGCCGCTCCACCGCCTCCGGCCCGTTCGACGGCGTCGGCTGGGAGCTGGACGCGATCGCGGCAGTCTTCATCGGCGGCGCGGCCGTGACCGGCGGCGTCGGCACCGTGATCGGCTCGATCGTCGGTGGCCTGGTGATGGCGGTCCTGAACAACGGCCTGCAGCTGCTCGGCGTCGGCGCCGACCTGACCCAGATCATCAAGGGCCTGGTCCTGCTGATCGCCGTCGCCTTCGACGTCTACAACAAGTCGCAGGGCAAGAAATCGATCATCGGCATGATGATGAAGAACTTCGGCCGCAGCAACGAGATCAAGGCCGACGAGACCACTTCCACCAAAGAGGTCATCGCCAAGGAATCCTGACCGGATCCCTTCCCAGTTACCACCGAGTCTCCACACACCACCAAAAAGAAAGTGAACCAAGCAATGCAAATGATTGGTAAAGCAGGAAAGGCAGCAGCAATCGCTGCTATTGCGGCACTGGCGCTGACAGCCTGCGGCCGTGCCGACAGCGGATCTTCCGGTTCCGCGAGCAGCGGCGGCGAGGCGTTCCCCAAGAACTCCCCGATCGGCGTCGCCCTCCCGCAGAAGACCAGTGAGAACTGGGTCCTGGCCGAGAAGCTGTTCAACGATGGCCTCAACGGTGCAGGCTTCAAGGCTGATGTTCAGTTCGCCAACGGTGGCGTTTCCGAGCAGCAGAACCAGATCAGCGCCATGGTCACCAAGGGTGACAAGGTCATCATCGTCGGTGCCATCGACGGTGCGCAGCTGGGTACCCAGCTGAAGCAGGCCAAGGACGCCGGCGCGACTATCATCGCGTACGACCGTCTGCTGCTGAACACCGAGAACGTCGACTACTACGTCGCCTACGACAACTTCAAGGTTGGCGTGCTGCAGGGCCAGGCCCTGCTGGACGGCATGAAGGCCAAGAAGCCGACGGGCCCGTACAACATCGAACTGTTCGCCGGTTCCCCGGATGACGCCAACGCGAAGGTCTTCTTCGACGGCGCCATGAGCGTGCTGAAGCCGAAGCTGGACGACGGCACCCTCAAGGTCGTTTCCGGCCAGACCTCCTTCGAGCAGGCCGTGACCCAGGGCTGGAAGGCTGAGAACGCCCAGCGTCGTGCCGACACCCTGCTCAGCGGCAGCTACGGCAGCGCCACCCTGGACGGCGTCCTGTCCCCGAACGACACGCTGGCCCGCGCGGTCCTGACCTCGGTCAAGGCTGCAGGCAAGCCGCTGCCGGTTATCACGGGTCAGGACTCCGAGGTTGAGTCCGTCAAGTCGATCATGGCCGGTGAGCAGTACTCCACCATCAACAAGGACACCCGCAAGCTCGTTGAGCACGCGATCACCATGGTCAAGGACATCCAGGCCGGCAAGAAGCCTGAGATCAACGACGACAAGTCCTACAACAACAAGGTCAAGACCGTTCCGGCCTTCCTGCTGGAGCCGGTCATCGTGACCAAGGAGAACGTCAAGACCGCTTACGTCGACGATCCGGTACTCGGACCGATCACCAAGTAGTCTTCCGCTTCACCATTAGGGCCCCGGCTCCCCCGCAGTTTTCGCTGCGGGAGGGTCGGGGCCCTGGTGCGTCCGGGGGTTGGTTCGGAGGGAGTTTCCGCCGCGGTTCGGCGGCGGTTCCGGACTTCGCGGCGGTTTCAGCTTTTCGCGGCGCTTCCGGACGGGCGCGGCCCGGGTCCGGGGTGCGGCTGCCCGGAAACGGCGCGCTTTTCCGGAACGGGCGCGCTC
Source organism: Arthrobacter sp. NPDC080086 (assembly GCF_040702285.1). Classification (NCBI taxonomy): domain Bacteria; kingdom Bacillati; phylum Actinomycetota; class Actinomycetes; order Micrococcales; family Micrococcaceae; genus Arthrobacter; species Arthrobacter sp. NPDC080086. The sequence continues at coordinate 5,675 of NZ_JBFBKP010000041.1, read as the reverse complement.
GTGGGTTAGCAGGACGTGGGTGCGGTAGCTGGCGGGGAACGACGACGACGGCGCCCCGGGTGAGAGGATGGCAGCATGAACGCCCCGATCGCCAGGCCCTGGCTCTTTGACCAACCCGACCAGGATCCCCGGACCGCCACCGGAGCCCGGTTGCGGTGGGGCGTCATCGCCACCGGCGGGATCGCGGCCACCGTCACCCGGGACCTGGAGCTGCTCGCGGACGCCCAGCTGTACGCGGTGTCCTCCCGCAGCCAGGCCGCCGCGGACGCCTTCGCCGCGGACTACGGTTTCGCCCGCGCCTACGGGGACCGGGACGGGGTTCCGGGCTACGAGCACCTGCTGGCCGACGACGCCGTCGACGTCGTCTACGTCGCCACCCCGCACGCCCAGCACCACGCTATCGCCAAGGCCGCCCTCCTGGCCGGCAAGCACGTCCTCTGCGAGAAGGCCCTCACCGTCAATGCCCGCGAGGCGGCCGAGCTGATCGACCTGTCCCGCGCCAACGGACTGTTTTTGATGGAGGCCATGTGGAGCCGGTTCCTGCCGGCGATGCAGCGGGCCTTCGAGATCGCCGCGTCGGGCGAGATCGGCCAGGTCCAGTGGGTCGGCGCGGACCTGGGTTTCCCGGCCCCCTACTCCCCCACCTCCCGGCTCTGGGCACCCCGGGACGGCGGCGGCGCCCTGCTGGATATCACCATCTACCCGCTGCTCTGGGCGCTGGGCACGCTGGGCTTCCCACAGACGGTCACCGCCACCGGTTTCGTCAACGACGACGGCGTCGACGCCCAGAACGCCCTGACGCTCGGCTACCACCACGGGGCGCAGGCACAGCTGACCTCCTCCCTCCTGGTGCACGGGCCGCGCACCGCCACCGTCGCCGGGAACAAAGGGTTCCTGCAAAGCCTGGGATCCATCAACAACCCCCGGGAGCTGCTGGTCCGGGTGGGCTTCGACGACCCGCGGACGGAACAGTTCACCACGGTGGGCCGCGGCTATAGCTACGAGCTGCGCGAGGTCACCCGCTGCATCCAGCAGGGGCTGACCGAGAGCCCGGTGATGCCGCTGCAGGACTCCCTCGACACCATGCGATTGTTCGATGGCGTCCGCGCCCAGCTGGGGGTCAGCTACCCCAACGACGTGCAGGTCCGCTGACGCCGGACCCTGGCCGACGCCGGCCGGCGGACCAGGAACCCGGAATCCGGGACTAATAGTGTCCTCCCGCTCTGGACGCGCCACTACCCCTGGATCTACGCTATAGGCCAATCATCGAGCCTTTCCGGGGAGGGGTGTTGCGCATGCGTGAAGCGGCGGGCCCTTCCCCCCTGCGCCTCCGGCTCCGGCGGCTGCTCCTGGCCCTGCTCGCGGTGTGTGCCTGGCTGACGCTGAGCGCCGCCGCTGCCAGCGCAGACGAACCGGCCGCCGTCACCGCCGGCCACCTGGAAACCTCGCTGGGCACCATGATCCAACTGCCCATGACCGACGAGGCGCTCGAGGCCGCCGCGACACCCGCCCCGGATCCGACGCCGACGGCCACGGCTCCTGCCGTCGAGGCGACGCCGGTGTCTCCGGCACCCGCGCCCACCGAATCGGCCCCTCCGGTCAGCAACCCCCAGCCGGACCCGGCCCCCGCTCCCGTCACCGCCCCGGAGCCGACCGTACAAGATCCACCAGTGCAGGAACCTGCCCCGGCTCCCGATCCCACTCCCGCCGTCCCGGCACCCGTGCAGCCCGCAGACCCCGTCGTCGTGCCCGTTCCCGTGGTCACACCCCCGGTTCCGGTGCCGCCCGTGGCCACCCCGGCGCCGCCACCCACGCCCGCCCCGGCCCCCACCACCCCGGCGCCGACACCCTCAGCCACGGCTCCGGCTCCTGCTCCCACTCCGGTGGTCACCGTTCCCGTGGTAAGTGTCCCGGCGCCGCCCGTTCCGGTGTTGCCCGTCATCGACCCCCTGGCCGGATCCACCGGCACCACCCCTGCCACCCAGACGCCCGCGCAGTCGGCCCCGGCAGCCTCTCCCCAGGCCGCCGAGGCCGCTTCCCCGGCCCGGCCCGCCGCCTCCGGCCAGCCCACCGGTCCCGCCAGCCCGGCCCCCGCGGTAACTGTCGCAGCCGTCGACACGGCGCTCTCCTGCAGTCCGGCCCCCGTGGTCGCGCGCCCGAACGTCGGCAGCATCACCAGTTACGCTGCCACACACCCGTCGTTCACCCCGGCACTGGTCCTGCCTGAGCCGAATCTGCCCGCGCCAGCGCCCGGCACCGCGCCGGCAGGGTCGGCGGGCACCGCCGCGCCCGCAGGAGACAGCGCCCCCGCAGCGCCCGCCGGCAACACCGACCTGCCGCACCCCTGGGGCGGGGGAACCGGCTTCCCGGCTCCCACCGCGCTCCCGCCCGCCCCCGGCTCGGGGTCCGGCGGCGGCCCCACCGCCGGAAGCGCGGCCGGAACCGCCGCCTGGCTGCCTGATGCCTTCCTCGTCGTACCGCCGCAGGGCTTCGAGCCCATCAGCGGCCCGCTCCAGCACGCCTACCGCGCCGTCACCGCGGATCCCGGCTCTTCTCCCGACTAGCTGGACCGTCCTCTGCAGCATCGCTGTGCAGAGAACCGTCCCGCGGGCCGCCCCTTGCGCCCGCCACCAGCTCGTCAGGAGAAGTTTCCATGTGCCTCACCCCCCGCCGGACCCCGGCACCCGTTTCCCGCTTCACCCAGCGTCCCGCCGTCGCGCCACGCCGCCAGCAGGTCCCGCGCCGCCGCAGCCGCGTCCTCCCGGCCACTGCGGAACGCCCGCCGTGACACCGGCCGCCCCGCGCAGGTTCTCGTGAGCGCCGGGGCGTGGTCGTTGGGTCCGCTGGGGGATCCAACGGCCCCGCAGGCCCCGGCGGAACCCTTCAATCCCATGCCAGCAAGGCGCCGTCGCCGCACAGCTCAGTCGTCCGCGGCGGTGCCCCTGTCAGAAAGGTCCAGACCAGGAACAAGCGCACAGCACCAGTCATGTACCAGCACCACCATGGGGGCCATTCCGTCCCCGCGCCGAACCGCGATACCCATACCCGTATCATTTCCTTAGGACGCCACCGCGGCGTCGGAAGCAACAGGGGGTACCCGTGGACACGTCGCCCAACGAGGTCACGGCCGAGATTCTCAGCGGCCGCTACCGACTGGGAGAGGTCATCGGCCGGGGCGGAATGGCTTCGGTCTACACCGCCAGGGACGAGAACCTGGGCCGCGACGTAGCGCTGAAGCTCTTCGCACCCCAGGCCTCCGACGCCGACGAACTCCGCCGGCAGCAGGCCGAAATCGAGCTACTGGCCACCCTCAACCACCCCGGCCTGGTCACCCTCTTCGACGCCGGCACCGACACCCGCCTCCCGGACGAGCCCCGCCCGTTCCTGACCATGGAACTGGTGGACGGACAGGACCTCCGCACCCGCATCCGGCACAGCCCGCTCCCCCTGGACGAGGTGGCCGTGATCGGCGCCGGCCTGGCCGACGCCCTCGCCTACGTCCACTCCCTCGGCATCATCCACCGGGACCTCAAACCCGCCAACGTCCTGCTGGTCCGGACCCGGCCGGGCGAGCCGCTCCGGCCCAAGCTGACCGACTTCGGCATCGCCCGGATCGCCGACGGGACCCGCCTCACCGCCACCGGGACGATGGTGGGCACCGCCGCCTACCTCAGCCCCGAACAGGCCCGCGGCGCGGACATGGGCCCGGCGAGCGACATCTACTCCCTGGGCCTGGTGCTTCTGGAGTGCATCAAGGGCACCGTGGAATACCCGGGAAGCGCCGTCGAATCGGCGGTCGCCCGGCTGCACCGGGCCCCCGCCATCCCCGACGACGTCCCCGCCGCCTGGGCCGGCCTCATCCGTGCCATGACGGCACTGGACCCGCTGGAACGCCCGGCCGCCGCCGACCTTGAGCCCGTCCTGCGCCAGGCCTTGGTCTCCCCGGATCACCTGCCCGGCCCGCTGGCCGAGCAGCAGACCCGCGTGCTGCCCGCGCCCCCTGCCCGGCCGCCCAGGTCAGCGAGGGGTCCGGCCCGGGGCTGGTCGCGGAATGCGGGCAAGGGTGCGGCCGCGGGTTCAGATGCAGCCTCGACGGCGCGGACGACGGCGCCGGGTACCGCCGCGCTGCCGCCCATCCCGTCGACTGCCGCACTGCCCACCTCCCGGCCGGGTCTCTCAGCAGTGGCGGGCCGGGGCGCCGCCCGGCGGCCGCTGGGCCGGCGGGCCAAGCTCCTGCTGGGCCTCGCCGTCGTCGTGCTGCTCGCGGTTGCCGCCGCCGTGGTGCTCTCCCTGACCGCGGCGCCCGCCGCACCGCCGCCGGTCCCGTACCCGGCAGTGACGGGCGACATCGGTGAGCACCTGAAACAGCTGCAGGAAAGCGTGAACCCATGACCGGACTGTCTTTCACTGGCGCGCGCCGCGTGAACCGCCGTGTCGCCGGCGCCGCGTTGGCCCTGATCGTCGGGGCAGGCGCGCTGGCGGGCTGCGCCTCCGTCGCCCCCGACCTGGACGCCGCCGCAGCCGGCCAGCTGCAGTCGCGCGTCCTCGCCGTCACCCAGGCCGCGGCCGCCGACGATTCCCCGGGTGCCCTGAAACAGCTGGATGAACTGACCACCGCCCTGGATACCGCCGCGGCCGACGGCAAGGTCTCCTTCAAGCGGCACCAGAGCATCAAATCCTCCATCGACGCCGTCCGGAACGACCTGAACGCCCGGATCGCCCAGCAGCAGGCCGCCAAGGATGCAGCCGCCAAGGCCGCGGAAGAGGAGAAGGCCGCGCAGGCCGCCCGCGACGCGGCGGCCAAGGCGGCTGCGGAACAGGCGGCCGCCGACCAGGCCGCCGCCCAACAGGCTGCCCAGCAGGCACAGCAACAGGGACCCGGTAAGGCCAAGGGCGGCAAGAAGGGCGGCTAGGGCCGCCGGACTTTTGCCGTCGCCGCCCCGGCCTTCGTGCGCGGACTTTGCCGGATGCCCCGTTGCGGATAGCTTGTGAATCAGGCCGCAGAGAGCCGGGCTTTATCCGACCAGAGGAGTACAGAGCGCATGGCAACAGTGCAGGAATCCATCGACGTCAACGTCCCCGTCAAGCAGGCCTACAACCAGTGGACCCAGTTCGAGGATTTTCCCCAGTTCATGACGGGCGTCGACAGCGTCCGGCAGCTCGATGACACCACCGTCCACTTCGAGACCAGCATCAGGGGCGTCCAGCGCGCCTACGATGCCCGGATCACGGCGCAGGAACCGGACCGGCTGGTGGCGTGGGAGAGCATCGACGCCCCGCGAAACGCCGGCACGGTGCGCTTCACCGAGCTCACGCCGGGCTCCGTGCGGGTCGACGTGGAGCTCAGCTGGGAGCCCGAGGGTGCCGTGGAGAAGCTCGGCGCAGCCGCCGGGCTCGACTCCCGGCAGGTGGCCGCAGACCTGGAGCGGTTCAAGAAGTTCATCGAGGACCGGGACTTCGAGACCGGCGCCTGGCGGGAACGCGTCAACAACGGTGAGGTCGACTCCGGGCTGACCCCGGTGACGGACCCGGACTACGACGTGATCGGCACGGGCGCTCCGCAGAACACCGACCCGGACCTGGCCACGGAGCCGGCGACCGGCCCCGCAGCGGACGCGGACGACGCCACCGCCGCAGGCGGACGCCGCGCCGACGACTAGCGACGGATTCGAAAC
>NZ_JBFBKP010000040.1:0-39920 GCF_040702285.1 Arthrobacter sp. NPDC080086 | reverse complement strand
GAACTACCACGCTGTAGTTCCCGCGGCGCCCTTGTGCATCCCCGGGGACGGGAGAACAATAGTTATTACCCACTCCGCAAGGGGAGGGACGCAGGAACCAAAGATTCAGTGACACTCATCCGACGCAGCCTTCGGCACAGTCAGATGGTGGCTACCAGTGACGAGGTAGGAAGACCTGAAATTCCAAGGATCCCGCCAGATTGCCTAAGACGTCACGTGGTGATCGAAAAAGTCGAAGCCCCACCAACCGCAAAAAGCTGATGGGGCTTCCCCTTTGCCCAAAAACAGCATTCCCCAAACAGCCCCAAGACTCCCGCCTCACCGGAGGACAGACCGGGACATGAGCAACCAGCCCATCGCCGACTACGCGCTGCTGTCCGACTGCCGGTCCGCCGCCCTGCTCAGTGCCGCCGGCTCCGTGGACTGGCTCTGTTTTCCGCGCTTTGACAGCCCCTCCGTCTTCGGCCGGATTCTCGGTGAGTCCGCCGGCCACTGGTCGGTGCGTGCCGCAGGCGTGCGCGGGCGTTCCCGGCGGTACCTTGGACCCTCGATGGTCCTGGAGACCCGGCACCGGACCGATGACGGCGACCTGACCGTCACCGACGCCCTGGTCCTGGGCAGCGGCCGCCGCGGCCACGACCTTGGAGACGGCTCGCCCGGCACCCTGCTCCGGAGTCTGGCCTGCACGCGGGGGAGCGTCCACGTGGAGTTCGAGTGCGCGCCGCGCCCCGGCTATGGCCTCCTCGAACCTGTCCTGCGGAGCGTGCCCGGCGGCCTGCTGATCACCGCGGGCGGCGAGGCCCTCACGCTGTCCTCCCCGGTGGCGTTGGAGCCCGACGGCGGGACGGCGTCCGCCACGTTCCGGCTGCGGGCCGGCGAGAAGGTGGCATTCGCCCTGCACCGCCCGCGTGGCGGCGGCGAGGACCCCGTGTTCTGGGACCAGGCGGAGATGCACCGCAGGCTCGCGGACACCCTCGAAGGCTGGACCAGCTGGTCCGGTATCCACCAGAACTACAGCGGGCCCTGGCAGGACCTGGTGGCAGGCAGCGGGAGGGTGCTGCAGGCGCTGAGCTACTATCCGTCGGGAGCGATCGTGGCGGCGCCCACCACCTCGCTGCCGGAGGTCGCCGGGGGCACCCGGAACTGGGACTACCGCTACACCTGGGTGCGGGACGCCAGCATGACGCTCCAGGCGCTGTGGGTGGCCGCCTGCCCGGACGAGGCCGGTACGTTCTTCCAATTCCTGGCGACGGCCGCCGCCCGGCAGCTGGCAGCCGGGGAAGACCTCCACATCATGTACGGCATCGGCGGCGAACGGGAACTTCCGGAACGGGAGCTCAGCCACCTGCCCGGCTGGCGTGGCAGCGCACCCGTCCGGGTGGGTAACGGCGCCTGGGACCAGCGGCAACTAGACGTCTACGGGGAGCTGCTGGACGCGGCCGCCACGATGCGGGATTCCGTCGCGGAGCTGGCACCGGAGACCTTGCGGTTCCTGGCCGACGCCGCCGACGTCGCCGCGGCCCGGTGGCGGGGCCCGGACCAAGGCATCTGGGAAGTCCGGGGCGAGCCACGGCACTTCCTGTACTCGAAGCTGATGTGCTGGGTGGCCTTGGACCGCGCCATCGGCCTGGCCGCCCTGCTGCGGGCCACGGACCGGGTGGCCGGCTGGACGGCGGCCCGGGAGGAGATCAGGGAATCGATCTGCACCCACGGCTGGAATGAGGCGGCCGGGGCGTACACGCAGTCCTACGGCGCCGCCGAACTGGATGCCTCCGCACTGATGCTGGGCATCGTGGGGTTCCTGGAGGGGACGGACCCGCGGTTCCTTGCGACCGTGGAGGCCGTGGAGCAACGCCTCACCGATTCCCGCGGGCTGGTCTACCGCTACCTCGCCGACGACGGCCTGCCCGGCGGGGAGGGCGCGTTCCTGCTCTGCACCTTTTGGCTGGCCCACGCACTGGCCCTCGCCGGCCGGACCGAGCGCGCCCGGGAGGTCTTCGAGCGCGCCGCCGGCTTCGCCACCGACCTGGGGCTGATGGCGGAGGAGGTGGCCCCGGACGGCCCGGAACTGCTGGGAAACTTTCCGCAGGCCTTCAGCCACATCGGCCTGGTGAACGCGGCCTGGGCCATCGGCGAGGCCGAGCGGCGTAGCCGGGAGGAGAATGCCGGGGGAGGCGACGGCGGGGAACAAGCGCCGCGCTGATGAGGTTGGCCCCTATGACAGCATCCCCCGGGATGTCCCGCGACCATTGGAGCGACATTGGCTATCACCGCACATCTGGACCTGACCCTGAAAACCGAAGTCCTCGACACCGCCCCCGACGTCCTGCGCGAGACGCTGGCCGACACCCGCGCCTTCGACGGCTGCCTCGGCGTCGACGTCCTGGTCGAGCGGGAGAATCCCACGCACGTCCTCGTCGTCGAGCGCTGGGCATCCATGGAACAGGACGCCGCCTACCGTGCCTGGCGCGCCACCGAGGAGGGTGCCAGCGGCCTCGGCGCCCTGCTGGCCGCCCCGCCGACGTTGACGCACTTCGAGACCTCATTCGAGGCCTGAGCGCCTCCCGCAACCACAAGGGCCCCCGTCCGGCATCAGCCGGGCGGGGGCCCTTGTCGTGAGGGGCAGCGTTGCTAGGCCTGGGTCGGCGCTTCCACGGGGACGTCCGCCGGAGCCAGGACGACGTCGCTGACCGCCAGCTCGCCGTCGCCGGCTACCAGCGTCAGCTCACGGGCGTTCGCGGCGGCCTTCAGGTCGCCCAGTCCGGCACGGAGCTGCTGGACCAGGGACTCCGAGCCGGTGATGGCCGCGGAGAGCACCTCGGTGCGCTGCTTGACCTTTGCCTCGGACTTGGCCTTGCGGATGCCGCCCAGGGCCGCGCCGACGGTGGACAGCAGCGTGGTGTCGCCGTCGACCTCCACGGCGGCGGGCCACTGCGCACGGTGCACGGAATCCTTCCGCCACCAGCTCCAGACTTCCTCCGTGGCGAAGGGCAGGAACGGGGCGAAGAGCCGCAGCAGGGTGTCCAGGCTGGTGGCGAGGGCAGCAAGCACGGAGGCCTGCTGCTCCGCCCCGGCGGCACCGTAGGCGCGGTCCTTGATCAGTTCCACGTAGTCGTCGGTGAAGTGCCAGAAGAAGCTCTCGGTGATCTGCAGGGCACGGGCGTAGTCGTAGGCCTCGAAGGCCTTCGTCGCCTGGGCCACCACGTCGGCCAGCTGGGCCAACACGCCGCGGTCCAGCGGATTCGTCAGGACGGACAGATCCCCGGCGAGCACCGAGTCCTCGGTGGCGCCGAGGTTCAGCACGAACTTGGAGGCGTTGAGCAGCTTGATCGCAAGGCGGCGGCCGATCTTCATCTGCGCGATCTCGTAGGCGGTGTCCGCGCCGAGCTTGGCCGAGGCCGCCCAGTAGCGGACCGCGTCCGAGCCGTACTCGTTGAGCACATCGGTCGGAACAATCACGTTGCCCTTGGACTTGGACATCTTCTTCCGGTCCGGGTCCAGGATCCAGCCGGAAATGGCGGCGTGCTTCCACGGCGCCACGCCCTGCAGGGCGTCGGCGCGGACCGCGGAGGAGAACAGCCACGTCCGGATGATGTCGTGGCCCTGCGGGCGCACGTCGAACGGGAAGACTTTCGAGAAGAGCGCCTCGTCGGTGCTCCACCCGCCCACGATCTGCGGGGTCAGCGAGGACGTGGCCCAGGTGTCCAGGACGTCGGCGTCGCCGGTGAAACCGCCCGGAACATCGCGCTGGGCTTCCTCGAAGCCGGGGGCGGCATCCGCGGCGGGGTCCACCGGGAGCTGGCCGTCCGCGGGCAGGATCGGAGCGTCGTAGTCCGGGTTGCCGTCGGAGTCCAGCGGGTACCAGACCGGCACGGGCACACCGAAGAAGCGCTGGCGGGAGACCAACCAGTCGCCGTTCAGGCCGGTGATCCAGTTCTCGTACCGGGAGCGCATGAACGCGGGGTGGAAGTCGATCTCCTTGCCGCGGCCGATCAGGCGTTCGCGGCGGTCCTCGTCGCGGCCGCCGTTGCGGATGTACCACTGGCGGGAGGTAACGACCTCGAGGGGCTTGTCGCCCTTTTCGAAGAAGTTGACCGGGTGCATAATCTTCTTCGGTTCGCCGTCCAGCAGGTCCGCGGCGGCCAGCAGCTCCACCACGCCCTCCTTGGCGCTGAAGACGGTCTTGCCGGCGATCGCGGCGAAGGCCTCGCGGCCCTCCGCAGTGGTGATCCAGTCCGGGGTCTCGCCGACGATGCGGCCGTCGCGGCCCACGATCGCGCGGGTGGGCAGCTGCAGCTCACGCCACCAGGTGACGTCGGTGAGGTCACCGAAGGTGCAGACCATGGCGATGCCGGAGCCCTTGTCCGCCTTGGCCAGCGGGTGAGCCTTGACCTCCACCTCGACGCCGAAGATTGGGGAGGTGACCTTGGTGCCGAAGAGCGGCTGGTAGCGCTCGTCGTCGGGGTTCGCCACCAGCGCGGCGCAGGCGGCCAGCAACTCGGGGCGGGTGGTCTCGATGTAGATCTTCTCGCCGGATTCGGTGAAGAACGGGTAGCGGTAGTAGGCGCCGGCGACCTCGCGGTCCTCCAGTTCGGCCTGGGCCACCGCGGTGCGGAAGGTGACGTCCCACAGGGTGGGGGCCTCGGCCATGTACGCGTCGCCGGCGGCCAGGTTGGCCAGGAACGCGCGCTGGGAGATGGCGCGGGACTTGTCGTCGATGGTCCGGTAGGTCAGGTCCCAGTCAACGGAGAGACCCAGGGTCTGGAAGAGGTTCTCGAAGACCTTCTCGTCCTCGACGGCGAGTTCCTCGCAGAGTTCGATGAAGTTCCGGCGCGAGACGACGTCGAAGTCGCGCTGGTTCTTGGCCGGCTCGGCCGGGGGCCGGTAGTTGGCATCGTAGGGGATGGCCGGATCGCAGCGCACACCGTAGTAGTTCTGCACGCGGCGCTCGGTGGGCAGGCCGTTGTCGTCCCAGCCCATCGGGTAGAAGACGTTCTTGCCGGTCATCCGCTGGTAGCGTGCCAGGACGTCGGTCTGCGTGTAGGAGAACATGTGTCCGACGTGCAGCGAACCCGACGCGGTGGGCGGGGGAGTGTCGATCGAGTAGACCTGCTCCCGGGTGGTGTCCGGGTTGAACTTGTAGGTTCCTTCGTCAAGCCAGCGCCGGGTGAGCGATGCCTCCAGGCCCTCGAGGGCGGGCTTGTCCGGAACGTTGGTGGGGGCGGTGGTGGGCGTGTCTGTACCCTGCGTGTCTTCAGCCATGGGTCAATTCTTGCAGTTCTTTTCACTTTAGTTTTCACCGCGTTTCGCGATTTCGGGATCCCGCTGCAATAACGTGCGGGACTATGAAGGAAAATTCGGCGCATTTCGCGATCAAACGCATCTATGACCCGCCCGGGGACGCCGACGGCTACCGGGTCCTGGTGGACCGGCTCTGGCCGCGTGGCGTCAGCAAGGAGCGGGCGCGGCTTGACCTGTGGCTCAAGGAGGTGGCCCCGTCCGGGCCGCTGCGCACCGAGTTCGCGCACATGCAGGAACGCTTCGAGGACTTCCGGACCGCCTACGAGGCCGAGCTTGCGGAGAACCCGGCGGTGGAGACCCTGCGCCGGATCGGGACCGAGCACCCCCGCGTGACCCTGCTATTCGGGGCAAGGGACGTGGAAACCAACCACGCCCGGGTGCTGTTGGAGTTCCTCCAGCGCGGTGGCCGCTAACCGCCGCCCGATTCCGATTAGGGTGGTGCCATGACTGAGGGAACCACCAACACAGCAACAGCCAAAGCCGCCGTCGTCACCGGCGCCAGCACCGGAATCGGGCAGGCCACGGTCCGTGCGCTCCGCCGGGAAGGGTGGACCGTGTTCGCCGTCGCCCGCCGCGCCGACCGCCTGGACGCCCTCGCGGCGGAAACCGGCGCCGTCGCGCTGGCCGCGGACGTGACCGACGACGACGCCGTCGCCCGCCTGGTCGAAGAGGTCACCCGCGAAGGCGGTATCGACACCCTCATCAACGTCGCCGGCGGAGCCCGCGGGGCGGACAAGATTGCCGACGGCAAGACCGAGGACTGGCAGTGGATGTACGAGGTCAACGTCCTCGGCACCCTCAAGCTGACCCGCGCCTTCCTGCCGATGCTCCGCGCCTGCGGCGAAGGCACCGTCCTGAACCTCACCTCCACCGCCGCGCTCTCCGCCTACGAGGGCGGCGGCGGGTACAACGCGGCCAAGTACGGCCAACACGCCCTCACCGGGGCGCTCCGCCTGGAGGAAGCCGAACACAACCTCCGCGTGATCGAAGTGGCCCCCGGCATGGTGCAGACGGAGGAGTTCTCGCTCAACCGCCTCGGAGACAAGGGCGCCGCGGACAAGGTCTACGCCGGGGTCGAGAAGCCGCTAACGGCCGATGACGTCGCCGACGTGGTCCGCTACGCAGTGACAGCCCCGCACCACGTGAACCTCGACCAGATCATCATCCGGCCGGTCGCGCAGGCGTCCAACTTCAAGGTCATCCGCAAGGGCTGACCGGCCGCTACTGGCCAGAGCAGCCACCTGCCCGGCGGCTTAGCCCGGTAACCTAGCCCGGCGGCTTAGCCCGGCGCCGGGATGGTGAGCGTGGCCACTACGGCCGCGTGATCCGTCCCGGCCACCCGGTGCACCGCGAAGTCCCTGCTGCCGACCGATGGACCGGTCAGCAGGTGGTCCAGCGTGGTCCCCGGCAGCGGCAGGTCCATCGGCCAGGTGGGGACCAGCCGCGCACCCTGGGCGGTGGCCACGTCCACCAAGGGATGAGCGGCGCCGGCGGAGACCAGGCGCCGGAATTCCGCGTGGTCGTATCCGGCGTTGAAGTCGCCCAGCAGGAGCAGCGGTGGCTGCTGCCCTGCTTGTTGCCGGCCGGCAACTGCGGCTGCCGCTTGCTCCGGCAGCCTGCCGAGGGCCGCCAGCTCCCGGCGCCACTGGCCCAGTCCGCCGCCCACCGGCGCCCGGGCGTGCACGTTCGTCACCTCCAGCAGGGCGGCGCCGCCGTCCGGGGCGGGCAGCTCGAGCCTCGCCGAGGCCATCGGGAACCGGGTCCCGGCCAGGGTTCCGGTCGATTGCATCGGGAAGCGGGAGTAGAGAGCCCCGCCGGAGGCGTCCTTGGCAGGGGCGCTGATCCGGTAGGGCAGCTCGCCGGTGATGCCCGCGGCCTCCAGCCGCAGCTCCAGGGCCGGGGTGTACTCCTGGAGTGCCAGCAGCCCCACGCCGTGGTCCCGGACCAGCCGGACGATCTCCCCGGCGTCGGCCCGGCCAAGCTTCGCGTTGATGCTCATTGTCACCAGCTCCGCGCCCCTGCCCCCCGCCGGCGGCAACGGACGCGCGTGGCCGGGCGAAAACAGCCACGCCGCCTGCAGGGCCAGGAGCGCCGCGGCGGCGCCGGCCGCCACCGGACGGCGTGCCGCTACCGCACAGAGCACCGAGAATCCGGCAGGAACCACCAGCCAGGGCGTGAAGGACAGCAGCTGCACTACCGTTTCCGGCCACGGCAGATCCACGGCACGGCACACGGACAGTCCGGCCACCGGCACCCCTAGCAGCCCCGCCGCCGCCAGCCAGCGCCGGCGCGGCACCACCCCGGCCCGGGTTGTCCCGGACAGCCGGTCCGCAACGCCGTGAGGGAGGCCCATTCCCCGAGTGTAGGCAGGCGCGGCGCCCGGGGCGAGGGTTCGGCCGGACACGACCCGCCCGTATCCCTGGCTGGCGGCCCATGGTGCGCGGCGGGCACCGGCCCCTTTCCGGTACCATCGAACTAACAGCGTCGACCCGGCCATCACCGGTGAGCTTCCGGAAGAACACTCCGGCGCGACCCCACGGTCCGCGCGGTGCCAGTAGAACCGGACGGGTAAGCCCGTCACAGCAGTCAACGAGCGGCCGGCAGCGGTGCGCGTGCCACCCTCACGGGCGGTCCGGGCCCGTAGCCGGTAAGTGAGGTGGTACCGCGGTGCCGGTGTTGTTCCGACAGCACAGGAGCCGTCCTCGCATCCTGAATGAATCCCGTTGTTCACAGCTCAACCCAGGATGTCGAGATGACCCATTACCCCAAGGCCTCAGCCGCACCCTCCGACGCCAGCGCCTCCGGCACGGCTTCCAACGCCGCCGGCGTATCAGCCTCCGTGAAGTTCCCGGAGATCGAGGAGCGCATCCTCAAGTACTGGGACCAGGACGGCACGTTCCAAGCGAGCATCGACCAGCGGGACGCAGGCAAAGACGGCTCCAACGAATTCGTCTTCTACGACGGCCCTCCCTTCGCTAACGGCCTCCCGCACTACGGCCACCTGCTGACCGGATACGCCAAGGACCTGGTGGGCCGCTACCAGACCCAGCGCGGCCGCCGCGTCGAGCGCCGCTTCGGCTGGGACACCCACGGCCTGCCCGCCGAGCTCGAGGCGATGAAGCAGCTGGGCATGACGGACAAGACCCAGATCGAGGCCATGGGCATCGACAAGTTCAACGATGCCTGCCGTGCCTCGGTGATGAAGTACGCCGACGAGTGGAAGAGCTACGTCACCCGCCAGGCCCGCTGGGTGGACTTCGAGAACGACTACAAGACGCTCAACGTCGAATACATGGAGTCCGTGCTCTGGGCCTTCAAGCAGCTGCACGAGAAGGGCCTGACCTACAACGGCTACCGGGTCCTGCCGTACTGCTGGAAGGACGAGACGCCGCTGTCCAACCACGAGCTGCGGATGGACGACGACGTCTACAAGAACCGCCAGGACCAGACCGTCACCGTGACCTTCCCGATCACGGCGGGGGAGTCGGAGCTCTCGAAGCAGCTCGCCGGTGTCCAGGCGCTCGCCTGGACCACCACGCCCTGGACCCTGCCCACCAACCTGGCGCTCGCCGTCGGACCCGCCATCACTTACGTGGTGCTGCCCGCCGGACCGCACGGGATCAAGGCGGCCTCCGACGACGCCCCCGTTACCGGATCCTTCCTGCTCGCCGCCGACCTCCTGGGCGCCTACGCCAAGGACCTGGGCTACGGCGACGGCGCCGAGGGTGCGGCCGCGGCCGAGGCCGCCGTCGTCTCCCGGCACCTCGGCACGGAACTCGAGGGCCTGACGTACGAGCCGCTCTGGGATTACTTCGCCGACGCCGAGAAGTACGGCACCGAGAACGGCTGGCGTTTCCTCGTGGCCGACTATGTCACCACCACCGACGGCACCGGCATCGTCCACCAGGCCCCGGCCTACGGTGAAGACGACCAGAAGGTCTGTGAAGAGGCCGGCATCCCCGTGGTCCTCTCCGTCGACGAAGGCGCGAAGTTCCTTCCCCTCTTCGGCCACGGACCCCTCGCCGCGATCGCGGGGCTGCAGGTCTTCGAGGCCAACAAGCCCATCACCCAGGTGCTCCGCGCCGAGGGCCGCCTGGTCCGCCAGGCCAGCTACGAGCACTCCTACCCGCACTGCTGGCGCTGCCGGAACCCGCTGATTTACCGTGCCGTGTCCTCCTGGTACGTCGAGGTCACCAAGTTCAAGGACCGCATGTCCGAGCTGAACCAGGAGATCAACTGGATCCCGGGCAACGTCAAGGACGGCCAGTTCGGCAAGTGGCTGGCCAACGCCCGCGACTGGTCGATCAGCCGCAACCGTTACTGGGGCAGCCCCATCCCGGTCTGGCAGTCCAGCGACCCGGACTACCCGCGCACCGACGTCTACGGCTCCCTCGCCGAGATCGAGGCCGATTTCGGCCGGCTGCCGCTGAACAACGACGGCCAGGTGGACCTGCACCGGCCGTTTATCGACGAGCTCACCCGCCCGAACCCGGATGACCCGCGCACGCCGGAAGAGGGCCAGTCCGTGATGCGCCGCGTCGAGGACGTCCTGGACGTCTGGTTCGACTCCGGCTCCATGCCTTACGGCCAGGTGCACTACCCGTTCCAGAACGAGGAATGGTTCGACACCCACAACCCGGCGGACTTCATCGTCGAGTACATCGGCCAGACCCGCGGCTGGTTCTACATGCTGCACATCCTCTCCACCGCGCTGTTCGACCGGCCGGCGTTCCGCAACGTCATCAGCCACGGCATCGTGCTGGGCTCGGACGGGCAGAAGATGTCCAAGAGCCTGCGCAACTACCCGGATGTCTCCGAGGTTCTGGACCGCGACGGTTCCGACGCGATGCGCTGGTTCCTGATGTCCAGCCCCATCCTGCGCGGCGGCAACCTCGTGGTCACCGAACAGGGCATCCGCGACGGCGTCCGGCAGGTCATCCTGCCGCTGTGGAACGTCTACAGCTTCTTCACGCTGTACACGAACGCCGCCGATGGTGGCGCCGGGTACGACGCCAAGCTCCGCTACGACGGCTACGCCGACACCCTGGACCAGTACCTGATGGCCAACACCGGCGACCTGGTCCGCAGCATGACCGAACAGCTGGACAGCTACGACATCTCCGGCGCCTGCGACGAACTGCGCGGCTACCTGGACATGCTCACCAACTGGTACGTCCGGCGCAGCCGCACGCGGTTCTTCGACGAGAACACCGATGCCTTCGACGCGCTGTACACCGCGCTGGAGACCGTCTGCCGCGTCGCCGCCCCGCTGCTGCCGCTGATCTCCGAGGAGATCTGGCGCGGCCTCACCGGCGGGCGCTCCGTGCACCTGGCCGATTGGCCGGACGCGGGCCTGTTCCCCGCCAACGCCGGGCTGGTGGAGGCGATGGACCGGGTGCAGCAGATCTGCTCCACCGGCTCCTCGCTGCGTAAGGCCGCGAACCTACGGGTGCGCCTGCCGCTGCAGGAACTCACCGTGGTCGCCCCCGGCGCGGACGCCCTGGGGGGCTTCGCCGCCGTCGTCGCGGACGAGCTGAACCTGCGCACCGTCCGCGTGCTCGACGCCGACGCCGCCTCCCCGGAGGAGTTCGGCATCGAACAGAAGCTGGTGGTCAACGCCCGCGCCGCCGGTCCGCGCCTGGGCAAGAACGTCCAGCAGGCCATCAGGGGCTCCAAGTCCGGCGACTGGTCCGTGAACGATGCGGGCGTGGTCACCGCCGGCGGCCTCGAACTCGAGCCGCAGGAATACACCCTGGAAACCGTCGTGGCCGAGGCCGCGGCAGGGGAGGGATCCCGGGCGGCGGCAGTCCTGCCCGGCGGCGGCTTCGTGGTCCTCAACACCGAGGTCACGCCGGAACTGGAGGCCGAGGGCACCGCCCGCGACCTGGTCCGCGCCATCCAGCAGGCCCGCAAGGACGCCGGGCTGAACGTCAGCGACCGGATCCGCACCACCGTCACCGCGCCCGCAGTCGTCGTCGAGGCGCTGCAGGCCCACGCCGGCCTGGTCAAGACCGAGACGCTCAGCGTGGATCTGGACACCGTTCCCGCCGACGTCAAGGAACCGCAGGTCAGCGTCGAAAAAGTCACCGTTGAGGCAGGGGCATAATCCATGAGCGACGAATTTTCGGTCGAGAGCGTCTACGCTGAACTGCTGGGCCGGGCGCCGGAGAACAAGATGGAACCCCGGCTGGCGCCGTTGCGCCGGGCGATGGACATCCTGGGTGAGCCGAACAAGGCCTTCCCGATCATCCACGTCACCGGCACCAACGGTAAGACCTCCACGGCCCGGATGATCGAGGCCGGGTTGCGTGCCCACGGCCTGAGCACCGGCCGGTACACCAGCCCGCACCTGTCCAAGGTCACCGAGCGGATCAGCATCGACGGCGAACCGGTCTCCGATGAGACCTTCGTCCGGATCTGGGACGAGATCCGGCCGTATCTGGAGATCGTGGACAACGAACTCACCGCGGAGGGCCAGCCCCGACTGACCTACTTCGAATGCCTCACCATCCTGGGCTTCGCGGTCTTCGCGGACCAGCCGGTGAACGTGGCCGTGATCGAGGTGGGCCTGGGCGGCATCACCGACGCCACCAACGTCGGCGACGGCCTCGTCTCCGTCATCACCCCGATCTCCCTGGACCACACGGACCTCCTGGGCGACACCACCGAGGACATCGCCCACGAGAAGGCCGGCATCATCAAGCCCGGCGGCTTCCTGGTCAGCGCCGCCCAGCCGGTGGACGCCGCCCAGGTGCTGCTGGAGAAGGCCAAAGAGGTGGGCGTGCCGTTCCGCTTCGAAGGCGTCGAGTTCGGCGTCGAGTCCCGCACCGTGGCCGTCGGCGGCCAGATGGTGACCATCCAGGGCCTCGCGGACCGGTACGAGGGCCTCCTGGTGCCGCTGCACGGCGCCCACCAGGCCGAGAACGCCGCCGTCGCCGTCGCCGCCCTGGAGGCGTTCTTCGGCGCGGACAAGCCGCTGAACCCCGAGGTGCTCCAGGAGGCCTTCGCCGCCGTCACCTCCCCGGGCCGGCTGGAGGTGCTGCGCACCGCCCCCACCATCGTGGTGGACGCCGCACACAACCCGGAGGGCATCCGGGTCTCCGCCGAGGCGCTCCAGGAGGCCTTCAGCTTCAGCAAGCTGGTGGTGGTCCTGGGCATCCTGCAGGAAAAGGACGCCGAGGAAATCCTCCGCCAGCTCAAGGACTCCCTCGCGGAGGTCCCGGCCGAATTCTGCTTCACGCAGTCCAACTCGCCGCGGGCCATCCCCGCCGAGGAACTCGGCGAGCTGGCCCTGGACCTGGGCTTCGGCGAGGATGTCGTGCACACCGCGGAGAAGCTCGACGACGCCCTCGAATGGGCGGTGGAGCGGGCAGAATCCAATGACGACCTGGCCGGCGGCATCTTGGTCACCGGTTCCATCACGCTCGTGGCCGAGGCCCGGATCCTGCTCGGAAAGTCCGAGGCGTAACCGATGGCGAAACTCACCAAGGCCCAGCGCGAGTGGCGCCCGGGCATGCCGAAGAAGCGGCGTTCAACCAAGGTCATGTTCGCCTCCACGGTCCTCCTGCTGGAGGCCTTCGTGGCGCTCTTCGGGACCCTGGCCGTGTTCGGCCTGCGGCGCGGGGAATTTCCCCCGGCGCTGGTCTTTGGGCTCGGCATCGGGCTGGCCCTGGTGCTGGCACTGACCTGCGCGGTGCTGACCAAACCGTGGGGCGTGGCCCTGGGCTGGGTACTGCAGCTGGTGCTGATCCTCACCGGTTTCGTGGAACCGACCATGTTCGTGGTGGGCGCCCTGTTCGCCCTCACCTGGTGGTACGGCATCCGCACCGGCATCCGGATCGACCGCGAGGCGGCCCAGCGGGACCGGGAGCAGGCTGCCTGGGAGGCCGCCAACCCGGAGACCCCGAGCAACTAGACTTGTCCCAAACCCACCCCAACACATTGGAGCAGCTGTGAGCATCGAGCGCACCCTAGTCCTGGTCAAGCCCGACGGCGTCGCCCGCAACCTGACCGGCAGCATCATCGCCCGGATCGAAGCCAAGGGCTACACCCTGGCCGAACTGAAGAAGGTCAACGCCACCCGCGAACTCCTCGAGCAGCACTACGAAGAGCACGTCGGTAAGCCCTTCTACGAGCCGCTGGTCGAATTCATGCTCAGCGGCCCCGTGGTCGCGGCGATCTTCGAGGGCCACCGCGTGATCGAGGGCTTCCGTTCGCTGGCCGGCACCACCGACCCGACGACGGCGGCTCCGGGCACTATCCGTGGCGACTTCGGCCGCGACTGGGGCGTCAAGGTCCAGCAGAACCTGGTCCACGGCTCCGACTCGGTGGAGTCCGCCGAGCGCGAGATCAAGATCTGGTTCTAGGCTCGCCGCCCCCGAGGGCGCCAAAAAAGCCGGGGCCGGTGTTCGTTATCGAACACCGGCCCCGGCTTTTTCGCGCTGCTGCGGCCTCTTAGTAGCCGGACGTACCGACGAAGACCTGGATGAAGGCGAAGAAGATCGTGGCGACGACGGCGATGTAGAGCAGGGCGGTCAGGATCCAGCCGGACTCGCCCAGGATGCGGGTGGCGCCGGCGGGCATCGGAATGACGCCATGGGTGATGTTGCGGACGGTTACCCAGACGAAGAGCGGAATCATGGCCGCCCAGACGATCATGCAGAACGGGCAGAGGATGTGGATCGAGTACAGCGCCTGCGACCACAGCCACACCACGAAGGCGAAGCCCAGGGTCACGCCGGTCTGCAGCCCGATCCAGTACCAGCGGGCGAAGCGGGCGCCGGACAGCAGGCCCATGCCGGTGGTGATGATCACGGCAAAGGCGACGATCCCGATGAACATGTTCGGGAAACCGAAGAGTGAGCTCTGCCAGGTCTGCATCACCTGGCCGCAGGAGATCCAGGGGTTGACGTCGCAGACGGTGACGTGGCTGGGGTCCTTGAGGACGGCGAGCTTCTCCAGCACCAAGGCGCCGGAGGCGAGCCAGCCGACGACGCCGGTAATCACCAGCAGCCAGCCGAACGGCCGCGGCCGGGTCATCGACGGAACCTGCCGGTCCGCTTCGGCCGGTCCGTTGTCCCGTGCCGGGGTGGCCACGTCGTCAGGGGCGTGGGAGATGCTGGGCATGGATCGTTCGTCCTTTGCGTCGGTTCTCGGTGCTGGGTCTTCTCATGGTCAGGTTCTCTGTGTTCTGGTCCGTCGCGACCGTAGCGGTGGCTGCGGAACGGCGTGCTCAGGCCGATTCTATCGCCGGAGGCTGGACGAATCCCGGGTTCCGGTCCCGGCCACCCCCTCGCGTACCGGTGATTCGGTGTCATGTGCGTCCGGGATGTGTGGCCTAAGCCGGCATTTCCGAGTGCTGTGAGACAATGAAGCTGGCTGGGACGTGAACCACATTCGCGCTTCAGTCCGGCGACTTCGAATTCAAGACCGCCAATGAGGAGCAGGGATCTTCCCGGGTCTGATGATCCGGTTTTCCCGCAATGCCATTGGACGGCACCTGGTTGTGATGCATCGATCAACGGGTTCGCAGCGAAGCCGCCGGCCCTCCAGGGCTGCCGCACCCCAAGGCCAGTGCGAACCTGAGGGTATTCAATTGACTTCTGTCAATGCCTGCGGGTGTTGACAAATATATGCCCCCAGGGCGCCGGATGTGGCGGCGCATCAGGGGCAGGAGCGTGGCCTCATATGGATAATGAACAGCTGGAAACGGGCAACGACGAAGCAACGGTTTCCGACGCCCCCATGACCGACGGCGCAACCGCCACCGAGGTGCCGGAAAAGCCTAAACGGGCACCGCGCACCCGAAAGAAAGCGGCTCCCAAGGCCGAAGCGGCCGCACCGGCCGATGAAACCGCCGACGCCGCGGCTCCCGCCGCAGGCGCCGAAGCAGACGCTGCCAATGCAGACAACAGCGTCCCGGCCGATGCCGCGGAGGAACCCGCAGCGGAGAAGGCCCCGGCGCGCCGGACCCGCACCCGCCGCCAGGCCGCCCCGAAGGCAGCCGCAGCACCCGAGGCTGACGCCGCGGACGAAGCCCCCGCCCTCCTGACCGTTTCCGAGGCCGTGGCCCCCGCCGACGTGCCCGCCGATGCCGAGGCTGAGGCCGATGTCCCGCGCAAGCCGGTCCGCCGCCGGGCCAGCCGCGCCAAGGCTGCCCCCGCCGAGGTGCCCGCGGAAACCGTCCCGGAGGCCGGCGCCACCGACGACGCGCCCACGGTTGAAGCCGCCGCTGCCGCCCAGGACGCTCCCGCCGTCGCCTCCGAAACCCCCGGCGAGGAGGCCCCGGCAACGGAGGCCCCCGCCGAGGAGGCGCAGGAAACCCAAACGCCGTCGTTGTTCCTCGCCCCTTCCGCCCCCGGTGCCGTCACCTCCATGCTCTTCCAGGCCCCGGACCTCACCGCCGTCGTCCGTCCCGCCCCCGCCGCGGCAGCTGCCGAGGACACAGACACCGATGAAGACGACGAGGACGACGAGCAGGGCAACCGCCGCCGTCGCCGCAGCCGCGGCCGCCGTGGCCGCAGCCGGGTCGCCGGGTCCGACACCGACGCCGAGCCCGGCGACGAGGACGCCGAGGAGGGCCGCGAGGCCGCACTGGAGGACGGCGTGACGTCCCGCCGCCGCCGTCGCCGCCGCCGCGGTGACCAGGACCTCGAACTGACCGGCGGCAGCGACGACGACCCGCCCAACACCGTCACCCGAGTCCGCGCGCCGCGCACCGTCAGCGAAGCGCCGGTCAGCAACCGCGTCACCTCGGTCAAGGGCTCCACCCGGCTGGAGGCGAAGAAGCAGCGCCGCCGCGAGTCCCGCGACACCGGCCGCCGCCGCACCGTCATCACCGAAGCGGAGTTCCTGGCGCGCCGCGAATCCGTGGACCGGCAGATGATCGTTCGCCAGCGCGACGACAGAATCCAGATCGGCGTCCTCGAAGACGGCGTCCTGGCCGAGCACTTCGTGTCCAAGACCCAGCAGGACTCCCTGATCGGCAACGTCTACCTGGGCCGCGTCCAGAACGTGCTGCCCTCCATGGAGGCGGCCTTCGTCGACATCGGACGCGGCCGCAACGCCGTGCTGTATGCCGGCGAGGTCAACTGGGACGCCGTCAACCTCGAGGGCAAGCAGCGCCGGATCGAGAACGCGCTCAAGTCCGGCGACTCCGTCCTGGTCCAGGTGACCAAGGACCCGGTGGGCCACAAGGGCGCCCGGCTCACCAGCCAGATCTCGCTGCCCGGCCGGTACCTCGTGTACGTGCCCGGCGGTTCCATGACGGGCATCTCCCGCAAGCTGCCCGACGTCGAACGCAACCGGCTCAAGCGCATCCTCAAGGACCGCCTGCCGGAAGACGCCGGCGTGATCGTCCGCACCGCGGCCGAGGGAGCCTCGGAAGAGGAGCTGACGCATGACATCAACCGGCTCCGCGCCCAGTGGGAGGGCATCGAAAGCCAGGCCACGTCCACCAAGATCCTCGCCCCGGAGCTCCTCTACGGCGAACCGGACCTGACCATCAAGGTGGTCCGCGACGTGTTCAACGAGGACTTCTCCAAGCTGATCGTCTCCGGTGAGGAGGCCTGGGACACCATCGAGGCCTACGTCACCTACGTGGCGCCGGACCTGGTGGGCAGGCTCGAGAAGTGGACCAAGGACACGGACATCTTCTCCGCCTGGCGCATCGACGAGCAGATCCACAAGGCTCTGGAACGCAAGGTCTTCCTGCCGTCCGGCGGCTCCCTCGTGATTGACCGCACCGAGGCCATGACCGTGGTGGACGTCAACACCGGCAAGTTCACCGGCAGCGGCGGCAACCTCGAGGAAACCGTCACCAAGAACAACCTCGAAGCGGCCGAGGAAGTCGTCCGCCAGCTGCGCCTGCGAGACATCGGCGGCATTATCGTCATCGACTTCATCGACATGGTGCTCGAATCCAACCGCGACCTCGTTCTGCGCCGCATGGTGGAGTGCCTGGGCCGGGACCGGACCAAGCACCAGGTGGCCGAGGTTACCTCGCTCGGCCTCGTGCAGATGACCCGCAAGCGGATGGGCACCGGCCTGCTGGAAGTCTTCGGTGAGCAGTGCGAGGCCTGCGCCGGCCGGGGCGTCGTCACGCACGACGAACCGGTCGAGCACCGCCGCGCCAACACCGTCGCCGCGGAACACCATGTTCCGCGCACCGAGCAGCAGCCCGCCGCCCGCAACGAGCGCAAGCGCCGCCGCGGCAAGGGCGGCCAGGGCACCGAGGGCCAGCAGCAGCAGGTGCCGGCGGCCGGGCACCACGAGCCCACCGAGGCCGAGCGGCACGCCAAGGCCGAGGCCACCCGTGCAGCGCTGGCGAATATCGCGGCGGCCGCCCACGCGGCCCACCTGCACGACGGCGACGCCAGCGCAGCGCCCGACGCCGAGACACGGCAAGCGGCCCTGGACGCCGCCGTCGAGCTGGCCTCCACCGAGGAAGCAGCCGGCCGTCCCGCCGCCGTGCTGACCTTCGGGGGCGAGCAGGTGGCACTGCCCTTCGTCGAGCACGCCGAACAGGCGCCGCAGCCGGCCCTGACCCTGGACCTGCTGACTGAGGCGTTCGCCAACCTGGGCGACTCGGACTCGCGGAACCGCCAGTCCGGGACCACGGCGACCGCGGCCCGCGAGGCCGCCCCGTCCGTGGAAGCGCCGGCTGTGGAGGAACGGTCCGTGGATGCCCCTGCCCCGGAGGCTGAGGCACCCGCCGAGGCTCCGGCCGGCGGTCGGTCCGCTGACCAGTCCCGAGCCACCCGGGGCCGGGGACGTGCCCGCACGGCCCGGATCCAGCCGCCGAACGCCCGCAACCGTGCGGCCGAGCCGGAAACCCGTCGGGAAGCTGCCCCGCAGCAGGCTCCGAAGCAGGACACCCGGCAGCAGGAGGCTCCGAAGCAGGACACCCGCCGGCAGGAGGCTCCCAAGACGGCCGCGCAGACGGCGGCCCCCGTCGCCACCCGCACTCCGGCGGCAGCGGAACCGGCCACCGGCCAGCGCCGTCCGCGGCGGCACCGTAGTGCCAGCCGTGCCCAGGGGGCAGCCAACGAGACCGCCGTCGAGCAGCGCCGGCAGGCCTCCGCCCCGTCCGGCCAGGGCTCCGTCCACGAGGCCAAGGCACCGGAAACGGTCAAGCCGGTCGTCAAGGACAACGGAGGCCCGATCATCCTCGGCGTCGGCGTACCGGCCTCGGAGCTCTAAACCGCTCCGCCGCCGCACCACCCGGTACCGCTCAGTACCACTCGCGGGTATCTCCCGGACTCGACGTTTCGAAGCGTCGACTCCGGGCGGTACCCGCGAGCCGGTTAAGGGGAGTCCGGCCGGAGGTGGGACCGGGCAGAACGGGCCGCCGGGCAGCGAAACCGGGGAGGGGCGCTACGCTGGAACGCGACACGGGGTGCCGCGCATCGGGCCGGCTGAGATCCACACCCGTTGAACCTGTCCGGTTAGCACCGGCGAAGGGATGTCTCTTGTCTTCGACCCAACCCGCGGTAGCACCCGCGGCTCTCTCAACCACTCCCGCGGCCGGCGCCAGTTTCCTGCAGACGGTGTTCCCGGCATCCAGGGCCGACGCCGCCGGACCCGAGGCGTCGGCCGGCACGGCCCACGCGGCCACCGGGCGGGCCCCGGTCCCCAGGGTCCTGGCCATCGCCGGTTCCGACCCCTCCGGCGGCGCCGGAATCCAGGCGGACCTGAAGAGCATCGCGGCCATGGGCGGCTACGGCATGGCCGCCATCACCGCCCTGACCGCGCAGAACACCCGCGGCGTCCGGTCCGTGCACGTGCCCCCCGCCGCCTTCCTGACCGAGCAGCTGGACGCCATCGCCGAGGACATCACCATCGACGCCGTCAAGATCGGCATGCTCGGCGACGCCGGCGTCATCGACGCGGTGCGGGCGTGGCTGGAACGTACCCGGCCCGCCGTCGTCGTCCTGGACCCCGTCATGGTTGCCACCAGCGGTGACCGGCTGCTGCAGGAATCGGCCGTCGCGGCCCTGCACACCCTGCTGCCGCTCGCCGACCTGGTCACCCCGAACCTGGCCGAACTCGCCCTCCTGCTGGATGAACCGGTCGCCGCCGGCTGGGCGGAGGCGCTGGAGCAGGGCAAGCGCCTCTCCGCGCTGGCCGGAACCACGGTCCTGGTCAAGGGCGGCCATCTCGAGGAGGACGCCGACGGCGGGTGCCCGGACGCGCTGGTCAACAGCGCGGGACTGCCCGGCAGCGAGACCGTGGTGGTGCCGGGGGAGCGGGTCGACACCCGCAACAGCCACGGCACCGGGTGCTCGCTGTCCTCGGCCCTTGCCACGGCCTACGCCGCCGGCGGGGACTGGGAAGCGGCGCTGCGCCGCGTCAAGCCCTGGCTGCTGGGGGCGCTGCGCGAGGCCGTCCGGCTCGACGTCGGCACCGGCAACGGACCCGTCCACCACTTCCACCACCTCGCCCAGCCGGCGGAATCGGGGCCCGGGGCCGGCACGGAACACTTCACGGAACGCCTTAGGGAACCCGGCGACTTTGCCACCGGCCTCGAGCCCATCGCCGCGGAGGGCCTGTCGGAGATCTACGCCCTGGACTTCATCCGGGGCCTGGCCGACGGGACCCTGCCGGAGCACGAGTTCGCCTACTACCTCGGCCAGGACGCGCTCTACCTCAACGGCTACTCCCGGGTGCTCTCCCGCGCCGCCGCGCTTGCCCCGACGGAGGCCGAGCAGCTGTTTTGGTCACGCTCGGCCGCCCAGTGCCTGGAGGTTGAGTCGGAACTGCACCGCAGCTGGCTCGCCGGGCGCGCCGGCACCCCGCGGCAGGGTCCGGTTACCAAGTCCTACGTGGACCACCTGCATGCCGCGTCCCTGGCCGGCAGTTACGGGGTCCTCGTGGCCGCGGCGCTGCCGTGCTTCTGGCTCTATGCCGAGGTGGGCGCCGCGCTGCACGCACAGTTCCTCGCCGCGGGCGCGGACGAAGGCCACCCCTACGCCGCCTGGCTGCGGACCTACGCGGACGCGGCCTTCGCCGAGTCAACCCGGCAGGCGATCCGCTACACGGATGCCGCCGCCCGCCGCGGTTCCGCCGCCGAACGGGGCGCCATGACCGAGGCGTTCGTCCACTCGGTGCGCTTCGAGGTGGACTTCTTCGACGCGCCGAGGCTGCACGCCTGACCCGGAACGGGAGCCGCGGCCGGTAAGGTGGTGGGGCGCGGTTCCCGAAAGCGGCTGCGGCGCCCGGTCCGGTTCCTTGGAAAACGGCACTGTGGCACCGGTCACGCCCGACTCTCCGGGGCCTGCCTCGTTTGCGGCCGAAGGCGAAATTAGCGTAGTCTTGATCTTCGGTGCTTACGCCAACACTTGGGTTATGACCCTGAGGACCTGTCCACCCCACGCGGGACGGATGATCCACGGGATAGCTCATGGGTTCCCCCGGGGAACCTGCCGGCGTTGAGGCACAGCGTGAGCCGCTCCGGTATTTCGGGGCCAGGTTCCGCACGCAAATCTAGTAATAAACGTCGAGAGAAGTGAGTTCCCCAGTGGTGTACGCGATTGTCCGCGCAGGCGGCCGCCAAGAGAAGGTTTCTGTTGGAGACTTCGTTACCCTGAACCGCGTCCCCGGTGGAGCCGGCAGCACCTTTGAGCTGCCCGCACTGCTCCTGGTGGACGGTGACAAGGTCACGTCTGCCGCAGCGGACCTGGCTAAGGTAACGGTTACGGCTGAGATCCTGGAAGACCTCCGTGGTCCCAAGATCGTCATCCAGAAGTACAAGAACAAGACCGGTTACAAGAAGCGCCAGGGTCACCGTCAGGAACTGACCAAGGTCAAGATCACCGGTATCAAGTAACTTTCCGTTACTGATCAGGTTCCCGCAGTTTCCCAGAATTTTTTGAAGGCAGGCATTCCAAATGGCACATAAAAAAGGCGCGAGCTCCACTCGCAACGGTCGTGACTCCAACGCCCAGTACCTCGGCGTGAAGCGCTTCGGCGGCCAGGTTGTTTCCGCCGGCGAGATCATCGTCCGCCAGCGTGGCACCCACTTCCACCCGGGCGCCGGCGTTGGCCGCGGCGGCGACGACACCCTGTTCGCACTGACCCCCGGCGCTGTCGAGTTCGGCACCCGCCGCGGCCGTCGCGTCGTGAACATCGTGGCTGCTGCAGCCGCAGAGTAACACCTACGTTTCACAATCGGTGGGGCGGGCCAATGGGTCCGCTCCACCGGTGTTTTAACCGCATTACAATCATTCCGGGACCTTGCGGACCGGGAACAGCACTGAGGAGATCCACGTGGCCAGCTTTGTAGACCGGGTAGTACTGCACGTATCCGGCGGTACCGGCGGTCACGGGTGTGTCTCCGTCCACCGTGAAAAGTTCAAGCCCCTCGGCGGACCCGACGGCGGCAACGGCGGCAACGGCGGCGACGTCATCCTCCGCGTCGACCCCCAGACCACCACCCTCCTGGACTACCACCACGCCCCCCACCGGCACGCCACCAACGGCGGCCCCGGCATGGGTGACTGGCGCGGCGGCAAGAACGGCGAGACCCTGGTCCTGCCCGTTCCCGAAGGCACCGTCGTCAAGAGCAAGGACGGCACCGTCCTGGCCGACATGGTGGGGGAGGGCACCGAATACATCGCCGCCGCCGGCGGCCTCGGCGGCCTCGGCAACGCGGCCCTGTCCTCGCAGAAGCGCCGCGCCCCCGGCTTTGCCCTCCTCGGCATCGAGGGCGAATCCAGCGACATCGTCCTGGAACTGAAGTCCATCGCGGACATCGCCCTGGTCGGCTTCCCGTCCGCCGGCAAGTCCAGCCTGATCGCCGCCATGTCCGCCGCGCGGCCCAAGATCGCGGACTACCCCTTCACCACCCTGATCCCTAACCTCGGCGTCGTCCAGGCCGGCGACGTCCGCTTCACCATCGCCGACGTGCCCGGCCTGATCGAGGGCGCCAGCGAGGGCAAGGGCCTCGGCCACCACTTCCTGCGCCACGTCGAACGCTGCGCCGCCCTGGTCCACGTCCTCGACTGCGGCACGCTCGAATCTGACCGCGACCCGCTCTCCGACCTGGCCGTGATCGAGGCCGAGCTGGAGAAGTACGCCGTCGACATGAGCTACGCCGGCACCGACGGCGAGGTCGTTCCGCTGAATCACCGCCCGCGGCTGGTCGCCCTGAACAAGGTGGACCTGCCCGACGGCAAGGACATGGCCGAGTTCGTCCGCCCCGAACTGGAGAAGCGCGGCTACCGCGTCTTCGAAATCTCCGCCACCAGCCACGAGGGCCTGCGCCAGCTGGGCTTCGCCATGGCCGAGATCGTCAAGGCCGCCCGCGATGCCGTCGCCGCGACCCCGCCGAAGGTCGCCGCCCCGGTGCTGCGCCCCCGCGCGGTCAACGAATCCGGCTTCACCATCCGGCGCGAGGAACGCGGCATGGAGCCGCTGTTCCGCGTCCTGGGCGAAAAGCCGGTCCGCTGGGTCAAGCAGACCGACTTCACCAACGAGGAAGCCATCGGCTACCTCGCGGACCGGCTGGCCAAGCTGGGCGTCGAAACCGAGCTGTTCAAGCAGGGCGCCAAGCCCGGCGACGCCGTCGTGATCGGCGAGGACGACGGCGTCGTCTTCGACTGGGAGCCCACCATGATGGCCGGCGCGGAACTGCTGGCCTCCCCGCGCGGCACCGACATCCGCTTCGCGGACATCGGCGACCGGCCCACCCGCGGCCAGAAGCGCGAGGAACAGCAGGAACGCCGCGACGCCAAGGCCGCCGCCCGCGCCGAGCTGGAAGCCGAGCGCAAGGCCGGCATCTGGACCGAATCGGTCAGCGGCCGCCGCGCCCAGCAGCCGCTCAAGGAGAGTGGACTCGGCGACGCCGATGACCAGTAACGCCACCCGGGCCGGCGACGTGACGCCGGCAGTATTTCCCGGCCGGGCACTCCTGGCCGACGCGCGCCGGATCGTCGTCAAGGTCGGCTCCTCCTCGCTGACGTCCATCAAGGGCGGCATCGACGAGGAGGCCCTGACCGGCCTGGCCGACGCCCTGGCGCACAAGCGCAACGCCGGAACCGAGATCATCCTGGTTTCCTCCGGCGCGATCGCCGCCGGCCTGGCACCGCTGGGCCTGGAGAAGCGCCCCCGCGACCTCGCCACCCAGCAGGCCGCGGCGAGCGTGGGGCAGGGCCTGCTCATGGCCCGCTACACCCACGCCTTCGGCGCCCACGGGGTCACTGTCAGCCAGGTCCTGCTGACCGCGGACGACTTCATGCGCCGCAGCCAGCACACCAACGCGTTCCGCGCCCTGGACCGGCTGCTGAACCTCGGCGTCGTGCCCGTGGTCAACGAGAACGACACCGTCGCCACCCACGAGATCCGCTTCGGCGACAACGACCGGCTGGCCGCCCTGGTGGCCCACCTGGTCCGCGCCGACGCGCTGGTGCTGCTCTCCGACGTCGACTCCCTCTACGACGGGCCGCCCGCACGCGGCGCCCGGAGGATCCCGCACGTCGCGGGCCCCCGTGACCTCGAGGGCGTCTCGATTGGCAGCACCGGCAAGGCCGGCGTGGGGACCGGCGGAATGGTCACCAAGGTGGAGGCAGCCTCGATCGCCGCCGGCTCCGGCATCCACGCCCTGGTCACCTCCACCCCGAACGCCGCCGCCGCACTGGCGGGGGAGGACGTGGGCACCTGGTTCTCCGTTAACGGCGCCCGCAAGCCCATCCGGCTGCTATGGCTGGCGCACCTCGCGTCCGTCCAGGGCCGGCTGGTGCTCGACGACGGCGCCGTCCGCGCCGTCCGGGAACGCCACACCTCCCTGCTGCCAGCCGGCATCACCGCCGTGCATGGGGACTTCGAGAGCGGCGACCCGGTGGAGATGGTCGGCGCCGACGGCACCGTGATCGCCCGCGGGCTGGTCAACTACGGCGCCGGGGAGCTGCCGCAGATGCTCGGACGCTCCACCATGGACCTGGGCCGCAGCCTGGGCCCTGGCTACGAGCGCGAAGTTGTTCATGTTGACGACCTGGTGCTGGTCTGACCCACCCACTCGCCTAAACTTGGAGCATGACTGAGGCCCTGACTTCGCACCCCGACCTGCCCCTGAACGACACGCCTGCCGCAGGCCTGCCGCCGGCGGCCCCGGGTGTCGAAGCCGCGGTCCACGCGATCGCCGACCGGTCCCGCGCCGCCTCGCGCGAGATGGCCCGCGCCAACCGGGCCTGGAAGGACCGCGGCCTGCGCGCCATCGGCGCCGCCCTCCTGGAGCACCGGGGCACCATCCTCGCCGCCAACGCCAAGGACGTCGCCGCCGGCCGCGCCAACGGCACCTCCGCCGCGCTGCTGGACCGGCTGACGCTGAACGACGCCCGGATCGAAGCCCTCGCCGCGGCGCTGGATAACCTCGCCGGCCTGCCCGACCCCGTGGGCAACGTGGTGCGCGGCCAGACCCTGCCGAACGGGCTCCGGCTCCGGCAGGTCAACGTGCCCATGGGCGTCGTCGCCGCCATCTACGAGGCCCGCCCCAACGTCACCGTGGACATCGCCGGACTGGCGCTCAAGAGCGGCAACGCCGTGATCCTGCGCGGCGGCAGCGCCGCAGCCGAAACCAACATCGCCCTGATCAACGTCCTCCGCGACGCCCTGGTCTCCGTTGGGCTGCCCGCGGACGCCGTCCAGAGCGTCGACGAATACGGCCGCGACGGCGCCAACGTGCTGATGCGGGCCCGCGGCCGTGTGGACGTCCTGATTCCACGCGGCGGCCGGGACCTGATCCAGACCGTCGTGACCAACTCCGCCGTCCCCGTCATCGAGACCGGCGAGGGCAACGTGCACATCTTCCTCGACGCCTCCGCGGACGAGAAGATGGCCGTGGAGATCCTCCTCAACGCCAAGACCCAGCGGCCCAGCGTCTGCAACACGGTCGAAACCCTCTTGGTGCACTCGGGGTCCACCGTGCTGCCCGCCGTCGCCGACGCCCTCCGGGCCGCCGGGGTCACCCTGCACACCGACGCCCGCGTCACCGCCGCGCTGCCCTCGGTGGAGACCGTGTCCGCCACGGACGTGGACTGGGCCACCGAGTATATGGACCTGGACCTCGCCGTAGCCATGGTCGACAGCATGGACGAGGCACTGGCCCACATCCGCTCCTGGTCCACCGGCCACACCGAGGCGATCGTCACCAACGACCTCGCCAACGCCGAGCGCTTCATCGCGGAGATTGATTCCGCCGCGGTGATCGTCAACGCCTCCACCCGGTTCACCGACGGCGGCGAGCTGGGGTTGGGCGCCGAGGTGGGGATCTCCACCCAGAAGCTGCACGCCCGCGGTCCGATGGGCTTGACCGAACTCACCACCACCAAGTGGATCGTGCAGGGCGAGGGCCAGGTCCGGGCCTAGTCACGCGGTACCATGGACTAAAGCCAGGAACGGCGGGATCCTCCGCCGTCGTCCATTTGTAGAACTCACTAGGGGAGAACATGCTGTTTCAGCAGATCGCCACGTCCGTTGCCGCAGCAGTGGCGCACGAAGAACCCGCTCCGCTCATCGCGCCGCCTTACGTGATCGGCGGCACGATGTTCGTGCTCCTCCTGGTCCTGATGTTCATCACTCTTTCCTACGGCAACCTGGGCAAGCGCCACAGCGCCGTCGAAGAGCACGCTGACCCGCACCGCCAGCACCCGAACAAGCACGACCACGGCCAAGGCCACTAATATTTCCGCCATCATGAAGCCGCACGGCGCAACACGCCGCCTGCGCCTGGGTGTGATGGGCGGCACGTTCGATCCGATCCACCACGGGCACCTGGTGGCCGCCAGCGAGGTCGCGGCCAAGTTCGGCCTCGACGAGGTGGTGTTCGTACCCACCGGGCAGCCGTGGCAGAAGAGCAGCAAAAAGGTCACCCAGGCCGAGCACCGGTACCTGATGACCGTCATTGCCACAGCGTCCAATCCGCGCTTCACGGTCAGCCGCGTGGACATCGACCGGCCCGGTCCGACGTACACCATCGACACCCTGCGGGACCTGCACACGCAGCGTCCCGACGCGGACTTGTTCTTCATCACCGGAGCGGACGCCCTGGCGCAGATCCTCTCCTGGAAGGACATCAACGAGCTCTGGTCGCTGGCGCACTTCGTCGGGGTGACGCGTCCCGGCCACGTCCTGGACGGCATGGGCCGCGACGACGTCACGCTCCTGGAGATTCCGGCGATGGCGATCTCGTCCACGGACTGCCGCGCCCGCGTGGCCGCCGGCAACCCCGTCTGGTACCTGGTGCCCGACGGCGTGGTGCAGTACATCGCCAAGTACGGGCTCTACGACGGCCAGCCGGAAACGGAACTGGACGTCCACCAGGTCCGCCCCGTCCTCCAACCACACCTAACCGCCAGTACCGAGTGAGCCTCCCATGAGTCAGGAACAGCCTCCCATCCGCAGCCGACGCGAACTGCGCCGTGCCAGGGATGAACGGCAGGCAGCGGAACCGGATAACTCCGGGAGCGCCGATACCCCCGGGAACCCGGGGAGTGCCGGCGCCGGTTCCGGCTCCCCGGAGAACGCCGCCGCTGCACGGCAGTCCCGGCCCGTGGAACCCACCGAGGCCGAGACCACCGGCCGCCGCCGGATCCCCGGCCCGGTAGACACCGTGCGCCGCGAGTCGCCCGCCGAGCGGTCCTCCCAGGTCCGTGCCCGTGACCGGGCCGCCCTGCGCACCATCAAGGAACTCGCCGAGAAGGAGGGCCAGCTCTCCCCGGGCGGCCCGCCCACCCGCCGGCAGCTGCGCCTCCAGCAGCTGGCCGAGGAAACGGCTCCGGCCACGTCGGCCAACCCGATCGTGCCGATGCCCTCGCCGCGGACGCAGCGGCACCCGGTGGTGGCTCCGAAGCGGGACGCCCCACCCGAAGCGGCTCCGCAGCAGGCTCCCGAAACGGCGGACGCTCCGGAAGCACCGGCCGCCCCGGAGGGCATGAGCGTCGAGCAGGCCCTTGCCGCCCGGGAACTCCTGGCAGCCCAGGCCCGCAACCAGGTGGCGAAGATGGAGCACATTGCCGCCACCGACCCCGACGCCGTCGACCCCGAGGTCCTGGCGCAGCAGATCGCCCTGGCCGAGCGGGCCGCCGTCCTGAACCGGCGCGCCGCGGCCAAGCAGAAGCTTGCCGAGCAGAACAGCCAGCAGGCACCCCGGACCACCGCCGGCGTCCCGGAGGCGGGGGCCGAGGGATCCGCCCCCAAACCCGGCGCCCCGGACAACGGGCCCTCCACGGCCAGCAACCTGGCCATGGTCACCCCGCTGGAATTCGTCGAGGTGCCCGGCATGGAACGCCCGGTGATGAAGCGCCCGGCGACCTCCTACGTGCCGCTCGTAACCAACCAGGGTCCGAAAGTCCAGCCCCGCACCGGCCGCCGTCCGGCCAAGCAGCAGCGCGACGCCGGCCGCACCGGGGTCCTGGCCCGGGCCGAAGCCGCGGCCAAGGCCGGCCGGCGTCCCGCAGCAGGGGACCAGGTCCAGGACACGCAGGCGCAGGAAGACCTGGCCGCCCGTCCGCCGGTCGCCGCCAACGCCGCCTACGGACTGGACCCGCTGGACGCCTCCACCGCCGGGCTCGGCCGGGCGCGGCGGCTGCACCTGCTGCAGCTCAGCGTCCTGGCCCTCGGCGTCCTGGCCCTCGTGGCCGGCGTCATCCTGATCATCACCGGCATGGGCCACTGACGCGGTCCCTGCCCGTCGCCCGCCCTCGTCACCAGCTTTCACCGTCCGGCCCCGGGCCGGCACCCTATTCACCGAGTTTCACCAAAGTTTCATCACCAACAAGGAGTCCCGTGACTGCAACCGATTCAGCCATCACCACCGCCCGCCACGCCGCCCACGCGGCCGCGGACAAGCTGGCCGAAGACATCGTGGCGCTCGACGTCAGTGAACGCCTCGCCCTGGCCGACGTCTTCCTCATCGCCTCGGCCCCGTCCGAACGCCAGGTCAACGCGATCGTCGACGGCATCGAGGACGAGCTGTCCAAGCACGACCTCAAGCCCGTCCGCCGTGAGGGGCGCTCCGGCGGCCGCTGGGTGCTGTTGGACTACGCCGACGTCGTCATCCACGTCCAGCATGAAGAGGACCGGGTCTTCTACGCCCTCGAGCGCCTCTGGAAGGACTGCCCCGTGGTCGACCTGCAGCTCGGCGACGATGCGTCTGCGAAGGCCGCTGCCGGCACCGACGCGGAGTAGCGGCACGCCCTCCGGGGCGGCCGCACCGTGAATATTCCCGATTTGGAATTTTCGGAAGTGGTGTTCTAAGATATTTGAGTTGCTTCGGCGGGAACGAGGTCGAAGCGGCGAGAATACGGGGCTGTGGCGCAGCTGGTAGCGCACCTGCATGGCATGCAGGGGGTCAGGGGTTCGAGTCCCCTCAGCTCCACCGTAATCCGCCGGAACCAACAGGTTCCGGCGGATTTTTTTATTGCCCGGATGCGCTCCGGAATCCCGCGAAGCCCCCCGGAAACCAGCCGGGACACGCCCGCCGGGCGCCGATTAGCATCCCGGACGAAAGTGCATTACTCTAATCAGGTTGCTTGATCGGAACGGCATAAAAAACCGGATCGGCAGGAAACGGTTCGGGGCTGTGGCGCAGCTGGTAGCGCACCTGCATGGCATGCAGGGGGTCAGGGGTTCGAGTCCCCTCAGCTCCACCGAACGAGGTCCCGCTCATTGAGCGGGGCCTCACCGCTTTAACCCTTCGGCCACCCCACCCACCATGACGAAACGGCGGAAACCGGACGTGTCGGACCATCCCCTCGACCAGCTCTTCGCCGGACTGCGGCGCTTCCCTGACGTGGAGGCCCCCAACCTCCAGGCCTGGGACGCCACCGACCGCCTGCTGCTGGACACCGCTGCCGGCTTCCACGACGGCGGATCGGTGGCGGTCATCGGCGACAACTACGGCGCTCTGACCCTCGGCCTCCTCGCGCTGGGGACCGCCGACGGCGGCACTGACCCGGCGACACCGGCGGTCCGGGTCCATCAGGACCTCATCACGGGCGAACGCGCCCTGCGGCGCAACGCCGACGCTGCGGGCCTCACCGGCGGTTTCATCCAGACCACCCTGTCCGACGCCGTCGACGGCGCCTCCCTGGTGCTGCTCCAGCTGCCCCGCTCCCTCGCCGAACTGGAGGAGATCGCCGACGCCGTCGCGCGCCACGCCGCCCCCGGCGCCGTTCTGCTGGCCGGCGGCCGGGTCAAGCACATGAGCCTGGGCATGAACGCGGTCCTGGCCCGCTCCTTCGCGGAGGTCCAGCCCCAGCTCGCGCGGCAAAAGTCCCGCGTGCTGGTGGCCCGCGGCCCGAAGCCGGCCGTGGGGGAGCCGCCGTACCCGGTGTCAGAGCACCACCCGGGCCTGGACCTCACGGTCTGCGCCCGCGGTGCGGTCTTCGCCGGCACCGGGCTGGACATCGGCACCCGCTTCCTCCTGGACTTCCTGCCGCAGATGCCGGCCGCCCGGCACGCCGTCGACCTCGGTTGCGGCACCGGCATCCTCGCCGCCCTCTATGCCCGGAGCCACCCGGAGTCCCGCGTCACCGCCACGGACCGCTCCGCCGCCGCCGTCGACTCCGCCCTGGCCACCGCGCGCGCCAACGGAATCACGAGCGTGACGGGTTTGCGGGACGACGCCCTGAGCACCCTGCCCGACGCCTCGGTGGACCTGGTGCTGCTCAACCCGCCCTTCCACCTGGGCTCGGCCGTGCACGCCGGCGCCGGCCTCAAGCTGATCGAGGCCGCCGCCCGGGTGCTGGCGCCCGGGGGAGAACTCTGGACCGTCTACAACAGTCACCTGCAGTACCGGCCCGCCCTGGAGCGCCTGGTGGGTCCCACCCGCGAGGCGGGCCGGAACCCGAAGTTCACCGTCACCGCCAGCACCCGCCGGCCCGCGTAATCCGCGCGAACGTGACGGCTGCCTGTGTGGCAGCAACAGGCCGGTGACGTAGCATTTCCCTCATCAGCAGTACTTGCCCGATGACGTTGAGAGGTACCAGTGACTGAGAGCCGCACACCCTCGCCGCGGCGGGGAACGAACCTCCCACGGATGGGCGACTTCAACCTCACCGTCATCCTGGACGCGATCCGCCGTTCCCCGGCGGGACTGAGCCGGGTGGAGCTGGCCCAGATCGTCGGGCTCTCCCCGCAGACCATCTCCAACATCTCCCGCCGCCTCCTGGACCAGAGCCTGATCGTCGAGGCCGGCAAGGAGGGCACCGGCCCCGGTAAGCCCCGCACCATGCTGCGGCTGAACCCGGCCGGCATGTACGCCGTCGGCGTGCACGTGGACCCCGCCGTCCTCACGTTCGTCCTGCTGGACCTGGTGGGCGACGTCGTCCGGCACACCCGGATCCCGACGCCCGACGGGAGCGAACCCGGCGCCATCATCGACACCATCGCCGCCGAGATCAAACAGCTGATCGACGACTCGGGCGTGGACCGGGCCAAGATCGCCGGCCTGGGCGTCGCCTCGCCCGGACCCATCGACCTGGTGGCCGGCGCGGTCGTCGACCCGCCGCTGCTGCCGGGCTGGGACCGCGTGAACCTCCGCGACGCCCTGGCCGAGGCCACCGGCCTCTCCACCATCCTGGACAAGGACGTCACCAGCGCCGCCGTCGCCGAGACCTGGGCCGGGGGCCCCAGCGGTGCCGGCAGCTTTCTCTTCATGTACATGGGCACCGGCATCGGCTGCGGCCTGGTCCTCAACGGCGAAGTGGTCCGCGGCGTCTCCGGCAACGCGGGCGAGATCGGCCACGTGATCGTGGACCCGGACGGTCCCGAGTGCGACTGCGGCCAGCGCGGCTGCGTGAAGTCCTCCGCCATCCCGCAGGTGCTGGTGGCCAAGGCCGTCGCCACCGGCGTGCTGGACGGCCCCGAGGAGGGCCACAGCGCCCCCGCCGTTCAGGAGCGTTTCGCCGAGTTGTGCGCCATGGCCTACGGCGGCCACGAGGGCGCCGTCGGCATCCTCCGCGACTCGGCCGTGCTGGTCAGCCGCGCCGTGGCCGCGGTGATCAACGCCCTGGACGTGGACCGCGTCGTCTTCGGCGGCCCGTTCTGGACCTGCCTCGCCCCGGCCTACCTGGAGCTGGTCCCCGGGCTCGTGGCAGGCAACAGCGACACCGGCAAGATCCACGGCGTGGAGGTGGTCAGCACGGGCGTGGGCGACGACGTCGGCGCTGTCGGGGCCGCCTGCCTGGTGCTGGAGCACATGCTCGCCCCGCGCTCCCAGAGGCTGCTGCTGGAGGGCTGACGCCCGCTGAGGACCTGCCGCCGGTGAACGGCGTCAGTCGATGTCCTCCAGGACCGTGCCGAACGGCAGGGTTTCGTCGATGTGGGCCTGATGATCGTGCGGGTGGACCACCACCCGCACCCCGTGGGACCTGTCCGCCGCGGACTGCATGAGGACCGGCCGGACGGTGTTCACAATGCCCTCGCTCTTGCCTGCGAGGTACTCCTGGTAACTGGCTGGAAGCTGGATCATGCCAGCAGGATAGACCCCGCCGCGTCCGCGGGGGAGGGGCTTCCGGCCGGGGGCCTGCTCAGGACTCCCAGAGGATCTCGTCGTCGACGACCCCGTCCTCGTCGGTGGAGGCCACCAGTACCTCATCGGTGAAGTGCGCGCCCAGGGTGAAGTCGAGGACGAAGTAGCGTTCGGGCTGGCCGGGATAGATGCCCACGTGGCCTAGCTTGAGGGCCTTGAGGAAGACCTGATTGGTCAGCTGGGACTTGTCCTCGACGCCGAAGACCTGCCGCAGGTGTTCGGGCTTGAGGGCGTTGCAGTGGAAGCGCAGGTACTCCTGCGGGCTGCTGCCCTCCTGGTCCAGCTCCTCGGCGATCATTTCCCGCACCTGGTCCACCACCTCGGGCAGGAAGCGCAAGCGGTAGTCCACCTTGTGCAGGGCCGCCTCGTCAAAGTGGTCATGGGCGTTGACGTTCAGGTCCAGTTCCAGCGGGTGGCCGGCCAGTTCATGGGTGGCGGCGAAGTTATGGTCGCGCCCGTGGTTGAGCTCGATTTCTCCAAAATGCCGGCTGGATACCTTGCTCATGTCTTCAACATAGCCCTGAACCGGTGGCTGTTCCAGCATCACCGGGATTTAGCAGAATTTACCTGAAACCGCAGTCCGGGACGGGTGCGGTGACGGTACATTGATCGGATGCAGACCGTAGCCGCCGCCGTCGCCCGCGCCCGCGAAGAGTTCGACAGCGGGGTGACCCGGCCGTTGCAGTGGCGGCTCCAGCAGCTCGCCGCCCTGCGCCGCATGCTGGTGGAACGCCGGGCCGAGTTCGCGCAGGCCCTTTCCGCGGACCTGGGCAAGCACGAGACCGAATCGCAGATGACGGAGATCGGCTTCGTCACCGCCGAGGCCGCGCACCTGGAAAAACACCTCGCTGCCTGGCTGCGCCCGCGGCCGGTGCCCGTCCCGCTCTCCGTGCAGCCGGCCAGGGCCTGGACCGAGCTGACCCCACTGGGAGTGGTGCTGGTGATCGGGCCGTGGAACTACCCGTTGCAGCTGCTGCTCGCCCCGCTGGCCGGCGCCCTCGCCGCGGGCAACACGGTGATCCTCAAGCCCAGCGAGCACGCCCCCGCCACCTCCGCGGCCCTGGCCCGGTGGGTCCCGGAGTACCTGGCCGGCGCAGTGCAGGTCGTGGAGGGCGGCATCCCGGAAACCACGGAACTGCTGGCCGTCCCCTTCGACCACATCTTCTTCACCGGCGGGGAGGTGGCGGCCAAGGCCGTGCTGCGCGCCGCGGCGGAGCACCTGACCCCGGTCACGCTGGAACTCGGCGGGAAGTCCCCGGCCTACGTGGACGCCACCACGGACCTGGCCAAGGCGGCCCGGCGGCTTGCCTGGGGCCGGTTCATGAACGCCGGCCAGACCTGCGTGGCCCCCGACTACGTGCTGGCCACCGCCGAGGTGATCGATCCGCTGCAACGGGAACTGGCCACGGCCGTCACCGCCCTGTTCGGCAAGGACGCGGCCTCGAGCGACTCCTACGGCCGGATCATCAACGACAGGCACTTTGACCGGCTCGCCGCGCTCGCGGACGGCAGCACCGTGGTGCACGGCGGGGCCCGGGACGCGGCCACCCGGTACTTCGAGCCGACGCTGCTCCGGCCCGCGCCCGGCGACGCGGTGATGGGGGAGGAGATCTTCGGTCCGCTGCTGCCGCTGCTGGAGGTTAGCGGCCCCGGTGAGGCGATCAGCGCCATCAACGCCCGGCCCAAGCCACTGGCGCTCTACGTCTTCAGCGACGACGCCGGCACGCGCCGGGCGTTTTCCGAGCAGACCTCCTCCGGGGCGCTGTGCTTCGACGTCCCGGTGGCGCACCTGACCGTTCCCGGCCTGCCGTTTGGCGGCGTGGGCGGCAGCGGGATGGGCGCCTACCACGGCGAGCACTCGCTAAAGACCTTCTCGCACGAGCGGGCCAGCCTGTCCAAGCCGCTGTGGCCGGAAACCCTCGGACTGATCTTCCCGCCCTACACCCGCCTCAAGCACCGGCTGATCAGCAGCTTCGTGTCCCCGGCGGGAAAGAACCCGGGCAGGAACCACGGCGGGAACCAGAGCAGCTAGCCCCGGGGCGGGGGCCGCGATAACGGACTAGTCGCGGCGCGTGGTGCCCAGTTTCTGCAGGGTGTCGGCCAGCAGCTCCACGAACAGCTGCACCTGGGCGGTCTGCTTCTCCTTCGGCAGCAACGCGAAGACGTTGCGCGCCAGCCTGATCTCGGGGACGTCCAGGACCACGACGCCGTCGGGCCGGTGCAGCAGGGCCAGTTCCGGGACCAGCGCCGCGCCCAGGCCGGCGGCGGCCATCTCCAGGCTGGCGTGGAAGTCGTCGCTGTAAGCCACCACCCGGGGGTGCAGGTTGCAGCTGGCGAACAGCCGCTCGATCACGGTGGCGTCCGAGGTGCCCGGGTGGTGCATGATCCACGGCATGTCCGAGAGGTGGTCGGCGGCGACCTTTGATTCCGGGCCGATGCCCCAGCCGGCGGGCAGCACCACGCGGAAGTCGTCGTCGCCGATCCACTGCCGGTTGACCGTGTGCGGCCAGGCCAGGCCGGACTGGCCCACCTGGTAGACCAGGGCGACGTCGAGCTCGCCACCGGTGCGCAGGCCCTGGATGGTCTGTCCGGGTTCGGCGACGGAAACCCGCAGCTCGATGCCCAGCTTCTTCCACGCCGGGTTCTGCAGGATCCGGGGCAGCACGTAGGTGGCCAGGGAGGGGAAGATGCCCAGCCGCAGCTCCTGGCGGGGGCTCTCGTTCGTGCGGGCCGCGGCCGCCATGAGCGCGTCGATGTCGGTCAGCACCTTCGCCGCGTGCCGGGTCATGGTGACGGCGGCGTCGGTGGGCTGGATGCTCCGGGCCGACCGCTGGAACAGCTCCACCCCGGTGTCCCGTTCCAGGGCGGACATCTGCTGGGAGACCGCCGAGGAGGTGTAGCCCAGCCGGGTGGCGGCCGCCGCAAAGGACCCCAACCGAACCACTTCGACGAGCGTCCTGAGGTGAACGGGGTTGATCACGGAATTGCCCTTCGGTGTTTGCGGTGGGGCGGGAGCGAAATCCCGCTTCATTCTGGCACATTGGTCCTAGGCGTCCGCCGGAAAAGTAAGACTCATCCGGCTGCCTCGCGGTGACGAATTGCCCTTAGCAAGTTCCACCAGGACGATTCAGGCGAAGCAACAGGAGCAACCAGTGCAGCAAGCAGCAAGCATCCCGGACGGACGCCGGGTTGCCGTGATCGGCAGTGGCGTGGCCGGCCTGACGGCGGCCTACGTGCTGAACCGGCGCGACCAGGTCACGCTCTTCGAGGCCGATACCCGGCTCGGCGGGCACGCCCACACCCATGACGTGCGCCAGGCGGACGGCTCCGTGCTGGGCATCGACACCGGCTTCATCGTCCACAACGAACGGACCTACCCCACCCTGTTGCGGCTCTTCCGGGAACTCGGCGTCCAGACCCAGGACTCCGAAATGAGCATGTCCATCCGCTGCGACGGCTGCGGCCTGGAGTACGCGGGGGCCCGGGGCGGTGCCCGCGGCATCATTCCCCGGCCCTCCACCCTGCTGCGCGGGCGCTACCTGCGGATGCTGCTGGAAGTCACCCGCTTCTACCGCCGCGCCCGGGCCCTGCTGGCGGAGGCGGACAAGACCGGCACCGCCGGCCCCGAACTGACCCTCGGCGAGTTCCTGGCCCAGGAGAAGTTCAGCGACTACTTCATCGCCCACTTCATGACGCCCGTGGTCAGCGCCGTCTGGTCCTGCGACCCGTCGACCGCCCTGGCCTACCCGGCGCGCTACCTCTTCACCTTCCTCGGCCACCACGGCCTGCTCGGCATCAAGGGCTCCCCGCAGTGGCGCACGGTCACCGGCGGCTCCCGCAGCTACGTGGACAAGGTCGCCGCCGCCCTGCCGGACGTCCGCACCGGCAGCCCGGTCCTGCGGGTCCGGCGCCACCCCGGCGGCCTGGAAGTCACCACCCGCGACGCCGCCGGCGCCGAGACGGCGGAGAACTTCGACGCCGTCGTCATCGCCACGCACCCGGCGCAGGCCCTGGGCATGCTGGCCGACGCCACGGACGAAGAACGCGACGCCCTGGGCGGCATGCCCTACTCGGTCAACCAGACCGTCTTCCACCGCGACGACGCCGTGCTCCCCGCCAGCGAAAACGCCAAGGCCTCCTGGAACTACCGGCTGCCCGCCTGCGACGCCCGGCCGGACCGCGTGCTGGTCAGCTATGACATGACCCGTCTGCAGCGGCTGGAGCCGGTGGACGGCAAGCGCTACATTGTCAGCCTGGGCGAATCCGAACTGATCGGGGACGGCACGGTGCTGGAGCAGATGGTCTACGAACACCCGCAGTACACGCCGGACTCGCTCCGGGCGCAGGAACGCATCCTGGGCCTGGGTGATGACCGGCTGGCGTTCGCGGGCGCCTACCACGGCTGGGGTTTCCACGAGGACGGCGCGCTTTCCGGCGTCCGGGCCGCCGCCCGGCTGGGCCGCGACTGGGAAGCCGACGGTCAGGGCACCCGCAACGCCGAACTGTCCCCGGCCGCGGAGGGCCTGTGAGCCGGGGTCCTGTGAACAGCGGTGCCGCCATCTACCGGACGTCCATCTCGCACGTCCGTCGCACCCCGCTGCACAACGCCTTCACCTACCGCAGCTACAGCTGGTACGTCGACGTCGACGCTCTCCCGGAGCTGCCCCGGCCGCTCCGGCCGCTGGCGGGCTTTACCGCCGCGGACCATCTGGGTGACCCCGACGGGACACTCCGCGGCAACGTCGAACGCTACCTCGCCACCCAGGGCATAGACCTGGGCGGCGGCCGGATTACCATGCTGGCCAGTGCCCGCGTCTTCGGCCACGTGTTCAACCCGCTGAGCCTGTTCTGGTGCCACGACGCCGCCGGGGAGCTGCGCTGCGTCGTCGCCGAGGTGCACAACACCTACGGGGAGCGGCACTGCTACCTGCTGGAGACCGACGGCGCCGGCCGGGCCACCGTGCCGAAGGCGTTCTACGTCTCACCGTTTAATGACGTCGACGGCCGGTACCGGATGAAGGTCCCCGAACCCGGCGACCGGCTGGCGGTCTCAATCGTCCTGGAACGCGAGGGGCAGAAGCCCTTCATCGCCACCATGGACGGCACCCGCAGCCCGGCCACCACAGCCAACATCCTCGCCGCGGCGATCGCTGTCCCGCTGGCCCCGCTGCGGGTAGCGGCCCAGATCCGCTGGCAGGGCATCAAACTTTGGGCGCGACGCCTGCCCATCATCAAAAGACCACACCACCCCTCACAGGAGGCAGTCCAGTGACCATGACCGAAGCGACCGGATCCCCGCAGGGATCCCAGGAACGCGACTTCGCTCCGGCCCCCGCCGGATCCCCGGTGCCGTACACCGTGCCCCCGGCACCCGCCGTCGTCGACGCCGCCATCTGGCCGAGCATCGCCACCGTCCCCGCCGGGATCAAGGCCAAGGTGGCCGGCCGCGTGGCCGACGCCATCTTCCGCACCGCCGTGCAGCGGCTGCCCCTGGAGGTCCGCTACCCGGACGGCTCCGTCCTGGGCGAGGCCGGCCAGGGTCACCCGATCATGACCATGCACCGTCCCGACGACTTTGCGGCCCGCCTGGGCGACGGCGGACTGATCGGCCTGGGCGAGTCCTACATGGCCGGCGACTGGGACGCCGATGACCTCACCGCCGTGATGGAGGTCTTCGCCGCCCGGGTGGGGAAGCTGGTGCCCGAGCCGCTGCAGAAGCTCCGCGGGCTCTACCTGCCCCGCACGCCCCGGACAGAGAAGAACACCGAGCAGAACACCCGCTCGAACATTTCCCGGCACTACGACCTCTCGAATGACCTGTTCGCGACCTTCCTCGACAGCACCATGACCTACTCCAGCGCGCTGTTCCCCGAAAGTGGCGACGCGCTGCGCGCCGTGGTTTGGGACGACCTCGCCGCGGCACAGCAGGCCAAGATCGACCGGCTGCTGGACAAGGCCGGCGTCACCGCGGGCACCCGGGTCCTCGAAATCGGCACCGGCTGGGGCGAGCTGGCCCTGCGCGCGGCCGCCCGGGGGGCCACCGTCTACTCCGTCACGCTCTCCAGCGAACAGCAGGAGCTCGCCCGGAAGCGGGTGGCCGAGGCCGGGTACGCCGACGCCGTCACCATTGACCTCAAGGACTACCGCGCCGTGCAGGGCCAGTACGACGCGATTGTCTCCGTCGAGATGATCGAGGCCGTGGGCTACGAGTACTGGGCAACCTACTTCAAGACCATCGAGCGGGTTCTGGCGCCCGGTGGCAAGGTGGCCATCCAGGCCATCACCATCGGCCACGACAGGCTGATCGCCACCCGCACCAGCTACACCTGGGTGCACAAGTACATCTTCCCGGGCGGCGTGATCCCTTCAGTCCGCGCCATCGAAGAGATCACCGAGAAGCAGACCGGCCTCCGGGTCCGCGAACGCCTCGCCATGGGTGAGCACTACGCGCAGACACTGCGCCTCTGGGAGGAGCGGTTCATGGCCCGGGGCGGCGACGTCCGCGCCCTGGGCTTCGACGAGATCTTCCAGCGGATGTGGCTGTTCTACCTCTGCTACTCGCGGGCCGGGTTCGAAACCGGATACCTGAACGTGCAGCAGATCGTGCTGGACAAGGTCTCCACCCGGGCCTCCGCCGCCAAGGCCGCTGCCACCCAGGCCTCGGCTCACGAGCGGGGCACCAAGTGAGCGGGGGACTGGCCGGCACCATCGCCGAGGTCCTGCGCCCGGTGGTCCGCGGCGAACTGCCGGTGCGGCTGGTCGTCTGGGACGGCAGCGAGGCCGGTCCGGCCGGCGCCCCCACGGTGCGGCTGAACTCGCCCGCCGCGATCCGGCGCCTGCTCTGGGCGCCCGGGGAGCTCGGCGCCGCGCAGGCCTACGTCACCGGCGAACTCGACCTCGATGGCGACCTCAACTCGGCCCTGGCCCACATCTGGAAAGTGGTCCGGGACCGCAACCTTGCCGGCATCCGCCCCACCCCGGCCCTGCTGGCCGGCGTGGCCAGGATCGCCAAGGAAGCCGGAGCCCTGGGCGCCCCGCCCGAGCCGCCGGCCAGCCAGGCCAAGGTCAAGGGCCGGCTGCACAGCCTGCTCCGGGACCGTGCCGCCATCAGCCACCATTACGACCTCAGCAACGATTACTACGAGCTGATCCTCGACCCGCAGATGGCCTACTCCAGCGGGTATTGGACCAACCACCTCGAAGACAGCCACGCCGCCGAGGGCTACGGGCTCGAGGACGCGCAA
This sequence comes from Arthrobacter sp. NPDC080086, assembly GCF_040702285.1. NCBI lineage: Bacteria > Bacillati > Actinomycetota > Actinomycetes > Micrococcales > Micrococcaceae > Arthrobacter > Arthrobacter sp. NPDC080086. The sequence continues at coordinate 848 of NZ_JBFBKP010000040.1, read as the reverse complement.
CGGGACAAGCTGGACCTGGTCTGCCGCAAGATCGGGCTCAAGCCCGGCATGCGGATGCTCGACATCGGCTGCGGCTGGGGCTCGCTGAGCCTGCACGCGGCCCAGCACTACGGCGTCGACGTCGTGGGCGTCACCCTCTCCGTGGAGCAGAAGGCGTTCATCGACCGCCGGGTCAAGGAACGCGGGCTCGAGGGTCGCGTCGACATCCGCGTCCAGGACTACCGGGAAATCCCGGACGGCCCGTTCGACGCCGTCGCCTCCCTGGAGATGGGCGAGCACGTGGGCCAGAAGAACTACCCGGTCTACGCGGCCGCGCTGTTCAACAACGTCAAGCCCGGCGGCAAGGTCCTGATCCAGCAGATGTCCCGCCACGGCAAGCACCCCGGCGGAGGCCCCTTCATCGAATCCTTCATCGCGCCGGACATGCACATGCGTCCGGTGGGGGAGACGCTGGGCTTCCTGGAGGACGCCGGGCTGGAGATTGAGGGCGTCCAGGGCATGCGCCGGCACTACGTCTACACCCTGGAGGCCTGGTACGAGCGGTTCGAGGAGAACCACGACGCCGCCGTCGCCATGATGGGCGAGGAGATCGTCCGCGTCTGGCGGCTCTACCTGGTGGGCGCGCTGCGCAGCTTCGCCGAGGGCCGGATGGGCGTGGACCAGATCCTCAGCAGCCGCCCCGAGTAGGAGCGCTCCACACTAAATACAGAAGGCGGCCACCGGAGGGTGGCCGCCTTCTGTCGTGCCGGCCACCCTGCTTTTCGTCCACCCGGGGGCGTGCCGTCACCCACTCCGGGACGTGCCCTCACCCACGCGAGCCCGTGGCCTCACGCACACGAACGCGAGCC
>NZ_JBFBKP010000039.1:0-39921 GCF_040702285.1 Arthrobacter sp. NPDC080086 | reverse complement strand
TTCGGCCTCGCGCAGCCGAAGGTCGCCCTCCCGCGAGTAGCGCGTCGCCGTGCCGGCCCGGGCCGCGCCGCGGGCCGCCTCGGCGGTCGCGGCCAGGTCGGCCCGCAGGCCCTGCATGTTGCTCCGGATGTCGTCGCGCAGCTTGTCGGCGAGGCGCCGGACGGAGGCGGAGATGTCGCTTTCCACCGCGGCGAGTTCGTCCCGCCGTCGGTCCAGCTCCACCCGGCCCGCGTCGGTGATGCTGTAGTTCGTACGCCGGCCCTCGGTGCTGGTGGCCACCAGCCCCTCTTCCTCGAGTTTGCCCAGCCGGGGGTAAATCGTCCCGGCGCTGGGGGAGTAGGTGCCGCCAAAGCGGTCACTGAGGGCCTTGATCAGCTCGTAGCCATGCTTGGGGCCCGATTCGAGCAGGGCCAGCAGGTAGAGCCGGAGCGCGCCGTGGGCGAAGACGGGTGGCATCAGAGGCCCGCTTCGCTGCCCGGTTCCGGCTGGCGGTGGAAGAGCGCGGTCTTGCCGGAGACCGAGTTCGTCCGTACCAGCATCAGCTTCGCGTCCGGGCCGGCGATGGTCTGCACGCTGCCGCCGGGCTGGGTGTACTGCTGGTTGTCGATGACGACGGCGCCGCTGGCGGACTTGGCGATGATGTCCACGCCGACGTCGTGGGGGAGCCGGACCGTGACATCGCCGGAGACGGAGTTGGCGCCGAAGTCCTGGGTGAAGCCGAAGAGGTCGAAGCTGAGGTCGCCGCTGACGGTATTGGCGCGGATGTTGCTGAAGTCGCCGGAGGCGGTGACTTCGCCGGAGACGCTCTTGGCGGTGAGGACCCCGCGGTGGTTGCGGGCGATGACCTCGCCGCTGACCGTGTTGACCCCGAGCTCGCCCTCGGTACCATCGGCCAGGACGGAGCCGGAGACGGTGTTGAGCCGGGTGTGGCCGGTCAGCCCGGAGACCATGCCGTCGCCGCTGACCGTGCCCGCCTCGACGTCGACGCCGGCGGGCAGGGCGATGCTGATGACCACCGAGTTGGTGGAGCTGTTGTTGACCGTCCCCATGAGGTTCTTGAACCAGCCCTGCGGTCCGTGCAGCTGGTGCCGGATCTCCAGCCGGCCGTCTGTCAGGCTGATGGCCAGCGGGTCGCCGTCAATCGCGGAGACTTCGATCCGGGCCACGTCCTCGTCATGGCTGACGATGTCGAAGCGGCCCCGGACGATGCCGAGTTTGAGCGAACGGACGCCGTCGACGTCGATGGTCCGGGGACCGGTGACGGTCCATGAGTTCTCTTCCATGGTTTCCTCTTCGGCTGCAGGATGCGATATATCGCGTTGATGGCACCACGCTACCGCCAGGGAAGGCAGGGGTCAAGATATATCGCGTCCTATTCCGGGGTGGCGATGCCCAGCCACTGGAACCAGCCGCGGTGCAGCACCAGCCAGGCCATCAGGCCGTAACCGGCCTGCCCCGGGGTCCCGCCGTTCGCGGCCAGGTCCTGGCGCCACTGCTCGTGGTTGAGCAGCGGGGAGAAGGTGTCCACGTAGAGGTGCTTGCGGCGGGTGGTGACGTCGGCGAACGCGGTGTTCAGGTCCCCAAGCCGGCGGTTCTGGGCCGGGTCGAGGGTGGGCGGCGGCCCCACCACGAAGACTTCGATCTTGTTCTGCGAGGCCGAATCCAGGATGTTGGCGAGGTTGAGCCGGCTGCGGGCGGTGGAGAGGCCAAATTCGATGTCCCGTCCGGAGAGGCCGATGACGAGCCGGTTCTCGCTCTGCGGGGAGAAGCGGCGGCCGGCTTCCTCCAGCCAGCGCTCGGCCAGGCCTTCGGTGCCCTCCTGGGGGCAGGGCAGCGGGTAGCTTTCGAGGCTGAGGCCGTCCTGCGGCGTGCGCGCCAGGACCCGGCCCAGCCAGCCCAGGGCGCGGGGATCGCCCATGCCGGCCAGCAGTTCATCTCCCACGGCTGCGATCCGCAGCTTACGATCTTCCACGTCTACCTCTTCACTCCCTGCGCCCCGACCCGGGACGCTGCCCACGGACCCGGCTGCTGGTTTAAACGACGCTGCCCGGCCGGTTCGTGGTGGTCCACTTCCGGCCGGGCAGCCCGGTGCTACTTACGTGCGAATGCCTGCTTGAGCAAGGTGTCCTGCTCGGCGGCGTGGCGCTTCATCGACCCGGCCGCCGTGGAGGCGGAGGCGGGGCGGGAGACGAGGCGCACGCGGCGGTCGAGGGCGTCCGGCAGGTTCAGGCCGATGAACGGCCACGGACCCTGGTTCGCGGGCTCGTCCTGGGCCCAGACAACCTCGGCGTTCGGGTACTTGGCCAGTTCGGCCGCGATCTCCTCGGCGGGCAGCGGGTAGAGCTGCTCGACGCGGACGATCGCCGTCGTGGTGTCCCCGGTCTTCTGCCGCGTGGACAGCAGGTCGTAGTAGAGCCGGCCGGAGACCAGCAGCACGCGCTCGACGGCGTCCGCCTGCAGCTGCTCGTGCTCCGGGATGACCGGGCGGAAGGCGCCCGAGGTGAAGTCCTCCACCGAGGACGCCGCCGCCTTGAGGCGCAGCAGCTGCTTCGGGGTGAAGATGATCAGCGGCTTCCGCGGACGGCTGTAGGCCTGGCGGCGCAGCAGGTGGAAGTGCGAGGCCGGGGTCGTGGGGTTGGCCACGATCATGTTTTCCTCGGCGCAGAGCTGCAGGAAACGCTCGATCCGGGCCGAGGAGTGGTCCGGGCCCTGGCCCTCGTAGCCGTGCGGGAGCATCAGCACCAGCGAGGACCGCTGGCCCCACTTCTGCTCGGCGGAGGAGATGAACTCGTCGATGATGGTCTGCGCACCGTTGACGAAGTCGCCGAACTGGGCCTCCCAGAGCACGAGTGCGTCGGGGCGCTCCACCGAGTAGCCGTATTCGAAGCCCATGGCCGCGTATTCCGAGAGCAGGGAGTCGTAGATCCAGAGCTTGGCCTGGTCCTCGGTGAGGTTGGCCAGCGGCGTCCACTCGTCGCCGTTGGCGCGGTCGTGGAAGACTGCGTGGCGCTGCACGAAGGTGCCGCGGCGGGAGTCCTGGCCGGCGAGCCGGACCGGGACGCCCTCCATGGTCAGCGAGCCGAAGGCAGCCAGTTCGCCGAAGCCCCAGTCGATGCCGCCCTCACGGGACATCACTTCACGCTTCTCCAGCAGCTGCTTGAGCTTGGCGTGGACGGTGAAGCCCTCGGGGTATTCGATGTGGGCCTTGCCGATCCGGGCCAGGGTCTCCGCGGAGATCGCGGTGGACTCGGGGGCTCCGGAGCCGGTGTCGGACTGCTGGGCCGAGGGCAGCTCCAGGTCGGAGACGGCGCCGGTGTCCGCGGTGATGACCGGGATCGGCGAGGTCTGCGCGGCGTGGGTCTCGGCGAAAACCCGCTCCAGGCGTTCCTGGTAGTCGCGCAGCAGCTGCTCCGCCTCTTCCTCGGTGATGTCGCCGCGGCCGATCAGGGACTCGGTGTAGAGCTTGCGGACCGAGCGCTTGGCCTCGATCAGGTTGTACATCAGCGGCTGGGTCATCGAGGGGTCGTCGCCCTCGTTGTGGCCGCGCCGGCGGTAGCAGACCATGTCGATGACGACGTCCTTGTGGAACCGCTGGCGGAACTCGTAGGCCAGCTGGCCGATGCGGACCACGGCCTCCGGGTCGTCGCCGTTCACGTGGAACACGGGCGCCTGGATCATCTTGGCGACGTCGGTGGAGTAGGTGGAGGACCGCGAGGAGGACGGCGCGGTGGTGAAGCCGACCTGGTTGTTGACCACCACGTGGATGGTGCCGCCGGTGCGGTAGCCGCGCAGCTGGGAGAGGTTCAGGGTCTCCGCGACGACGCCCTGGCCGGCGAAGGCCGCGTCGCCGTGGACCATGATCGGCAGCACGGGGAAGGTCTCGCCCTGGTCCAGGCGGTCCTGCTTGGCGCGGACGATGCCCTCGAGCACGGAGTCCACGGCCTCGAGGTGCGAGGGGTTGGCGGCGAGGTAGACCTTGGTCTGCTTGCCGTTGTCCGAGGTGAAGGTGCCCTCGGTGCCGAGGTGGTACTTCACGTCGCCGGAGCCCTGCACGGAGCGGGGATCCTGGGTGCCCTCGAACTCGCGGAAGACCTGGGCGTAGGTCTTGCCGGCGATGTTGGTCAGCACGTTCAGGCGGCCGCGGTGGGCCATGCCGATCGCAACCTCGTCGAGGCCGTCGTCGGCGGCGTCGGAGATGATGGCGTCCAGCAGCGGGATCAGCGACTCGCCGCCCTCGAGGGAGAAGCGCTTCTGGCCGACGAACTTGGTCTGCAGGAAGGTCTCAAAGGCCTCGGCGGCGTTGAGCCGGGAGACGATGCGGAGCTGCTCGTCGCGGCTCGGCTTGGAGTACGGGTGCTCCAGCTGGTCCTGGAACCACTTGCGCTCGGCCGGGTCCTGGATGTGCATGTACTCGATGCCGGTGGTGCGGCAGTAGGCGTCACGGAGCACGCCTAGGATGTCCCGGAACTTCAGCATCGGTTTGCCGCCGAAGCCGCCGGTGGGCCACTCGCGGTCCAGGTCCCAGAGGGTCAGGCCGTAGGTCAGGACGTCGAGGTCCGGGTGCTTGCGCTGGACGTACTCGAGCGGGTCGGTGTCTGCCATCAGGTGGCCGCGGACGCGGTAGGAGTGGATCAGCTGCTGGATCCGGGCGACCTTGTTGATCTCGTCGGCCGGGTCCACCTGCAGGTCCGGGCTCCACCGCACGGGCTCGTAGGGGATGCGGAGGGATTCGAAGATCTCGTCGTAGAAGCCCTGCGCGCCGAGGAGCAGCTGGTGGACCAGCTTCAGGAACTCGCCGCTGCCGGCACCCTGGATGACGCGGTGGTCATAGGTGGAGGTCAGGGTCAGGACCTTGCTGATGGCGTTCTGGGCGATGATCTTCTCGCTGGCGCCCTGGAATTCGGCCGGGTAATCCAGCGCGCCGACGCCGATGATCGCGGCCTGGCCCTTGGAGAGGCGGGGGACCGAATGCACGGTGCCGATGCCGCCCGGGTTGGTGAGCGAAACGGTGGTGCCTGCGTGGTCGTCGGCGGTCAGCTTGCCGTTGCGGGCGCGCTTGATCAGGTCCTCGTAGGTGTGCCAGAACTCGGAGAAGTTGAGCGTCTCCGCCTTCTTGATGTTCGGGACCATGAGAAGGCGGGTGCCGTCCGGCTTGGGCATGTCGATCGCGATGCCGAAGTTCACGTGCGCCGGCTGCACCGCGGAGGGCTTGCCGTCGACGACGTCGTAGTAGACGTTCATGGAGGGGAACTGGGCGAGGGCCCGGATGACGGCGTAGCCGATCAGGTGGGTGAAGGAAACCTTGCCGCCGCGGGCTCGGGCCAGGTTGGAGTTGATCACGACGCGGTTGTCGATCAGCAGCTTGGCGGGGATGGCGCGGACGCTGGTGGCGGTGGGAATCTCGAGGCTGGTGACCATGTTGGCGGCGATGGCCTTCGCCGGGCCGCGGAGGACGGAGACGACGTCCTCTTCGGGGGCGGTCGGTGCCTTGACGTTCTTGGGGAGCTGGGCCGGGATGGGCTGGGTGCCGGCACCGGGCTCGGCCGTCTTCGCGCCGTCGCGGGCCACGGTGGCAGGAGCCTTCGGGGCGGCGGGGGCCGGGGCGGCAGCGGCGGGTGCTGCAGCCGGGGCGGCGGGAGCCGCGGGGGCCTGGGCGGCAGGGGCTGCCTGGGCCGGGGCGGCGGGCGCCACGACAGGGAGTTCGCGGGTGGTGGGGTGGGCTGCGGCCGGAGCCGTCGCGCCGTTGGTCGAGGAACCGTCGCTGGCTTCGAAGGACTCGAACAGGGGCCACCACTTGGCGTCTACCGTGTTCTTGTCCTGCTGGTACCGCTCGTACAGTTCGTCAACGAGCCACTCGTTTCCGCCAAATTCCTCGGGTAGACGGTGGCTTGGCTGCTCTGGCACTTGAAATACGCCTCTTCCATGAGTTTGATTCCCGCTGGTTTCCACGGTGCCGCAGCACGTCAATCGAACCAGTTCTCCGCGTCCAGTGAACCCAGACCTTTGCCAGTCTAGTGACGACCCGCGCGAATCCGCCAATAAGCGTGACTCAAATCATTGCCTGGCCGTAGCGGGCCGGGAATAGCGGGTTCGGGGCGGCCGCCGGAGTGTCGCAGGGCTCGCCTAGAATCGTTCGGAGAACCCCTTTTCCGGCAAGGAGCAACCGTGCGTTTCCTCAGTGAGCCCAGCACCGACCTGACCTACTCGGACCTCTTCCTGGTCCCGTCCCGGTCGGAGGTCACGTCCCGGCTGGATGTCGATCTCGCCGCGGACGACGGCACCGGCTCGACGATTCCGCTGGTGGTGGCCAACATGACGGCCGTGACCGGCAAGCGGATGGCCGAGACCATGGCCCGTCGCGGCGGCCTGGCCGTCCTGCCGCAGGACGTCCCGCTGGAGGTGCTGCGGGACGTTGCTTCCTGGGTCAAGTCCCGGCACGCGGTCTTCGAGACTCCGGTGCGGCTGAGCACCACGGACACCGTGATCGATGCCCTGCACCTGATCGGGAAGCGTCCGCACGGCGCCGCCGTCGTGGTGGACGACGCCGGTGCTGTCGCCGGCGTTGTCCGCGCCGCGGACTTCGAGGGCCAGGACCGCTTCGCGTCGTTGGGCTCCGTGATGCGCCACCAGCCGCTGGTGTTCGACGCCGCCGACCTCGACGCCGCCGGGGAGGATTCGGGCCAGGCGCTGCGCCGGGCCTTCGAGGCGATGGATGCCGCGGGCACGGACTTCGCCCCGGTCCAGCGCGACGGCGTGCTGGCCGGCGTCCTGACCCGCAAGGGTGCGCTGCGTTCCACGCTGTACCGTCCCTCGCTGGACGCCGGGGGATCCCTCAAGGTGGCTGCCGCCGTCGGCATCAACGGGGACGTGGCCGGCCGTGCCGCCGAACTGCTCGCCGCCGGCGTCGACGTCCTGGTCCTGGACACCGCCCACGGCCACCAGCAGAAGATGTTCGACGCACTGGCCGCCGTCAAGGGCCTCAACCCCGGCGTCCCCGTCGTGGCCGGCAACGTGGTCACCGCCGAGGCGACCCGCGAACTGATCGCCGCCGGCGCGGACATCGTGAAGGTGGGCGTCGGCCCCGGGGCCATGTGCACCACCCGCATGATGACCGCCGTCGGGCGCCCGCAGTTCTCCGCCGTCCTCGAATGCTCCGCTGCGGCCCGGGCCGCGGGCGGCCGCGTCTGGGCCGACGGCGGCATCCGCTACCCGCGCGACGTGGCCCTGGCGCTGGCCGCCGGGGCCAGCCAGGTGATGATCGGTTCCTGGTTCGCCGGCACCCATGAGAGCCCGGGCGACCTGCAGCTGGACGCCAACGGCCGCCAGTACAAGGAAAGCTTCGGCATGGCCTCGGCGCGGGCGGTGCAGAACCGCAACCAGCGCGAGGGCGCCTTCGACAAGGACCGCAAGGCGCTCTTCGAGGAGGGCATCTCCACCTCGCGGATGTACCTGGACGCGGCGCGCCCGGGCGTGGAAGACCTGCTGGACATGATCACCGCCGGCCTGCGCAGCTCCATGACCTACGCCGGCGCCACGGACCTGGCCGCCTTCCGCGAGCGGGCGGTGGTGGGCCTGCAGTCCGCCGCCGGATACGAGGAAGGCCGCCCGGTCCCGCAGAGCTGGTAGCGGCGCCCGGGCGGCGGGAAACACCCCGGTGGCGGGGAATGGTGCTCCTGTAGACTGAAAGTCTTATGGACAGTAAATCTAGGTGCCGGCCTGGGGGCTGTCAGCGCGGAACGCACGCCGTTCCCGCCCAGTCCACCCACAGAGCCGGCAAACCCCGTTCACGCGCCCATCACACTCCCGCCGCCCGGCACGCGTCCTTCGCCGGCCGGAGTGTCTTCCAGGAAACAGGGTCGGCGTCCGCTGACCATCCTCCGCCGGGACGTTTCCCCCGGCCCGGCCTCCAGCCCCGCGAAGCGGGCCGCTAAATGGAATGGCTACTGCTTGGAGCAGGTTTCCTGCTCATCCTCGGCACCGGTTTCTTCGTGGCTGTCGAGTTCTCCCTGGTCGCGCTCGACCAGGCGACGGTGCAACGCGCCGTGGACAACGGCGACACGGCGGCCGCGCCGCTGCTCAAATGCCTGAAGTCCCTCTCCACCCAGCTCTCCAGCTGCCAGCTGGGCATCACCCTGACCACGCTGCTGACCGGCTACGTCATGGAGCCCTCGGTGGGCCGCCTGCTGGAGGGCCCGCTCGCTGCCCTCGGCCTGGCGGAGGCTGCCGCGACGTCGGTGTCCCTGATCGTGGCGATGATCCTGGCGACCCTGCTCTCGATGCTGATCGGCGAGCTGGTGCCCAAGAACGCGGCCATCGCGTTGTCCTTCCAGGTCGGCAAGGCTCTCGCCCGGCCGCAGCTGGTGTTCACCGCCATCTTCAAGCCGGCCATCGTGCTGCTCAACGGCTTCTCCAACAAGGTCCTGCACCTCTTCGGCCTGGAGGCCAAGGAGGAGATCTCCGGGGCCCGGACGCCCGCCGAGCTCGCCTCGCTGGTCCGCCGCTCCGCCGCCATGGGCACCCTGGACGAGGGGACCGCGAACTTCGTGTCGCGGACGCTGAACTTCTCCGGACGCACCGCGGCCGACGTGATGACCCCGCGCATCCGGGTCGAAACCATCGACAGCCACCAGCCGGTCTCCGACATTGTCGAGGCCGCCAAGCGCACCGGTTACTCCCGGTTCCCGGTGATCGGTGAATCCTCCGACGACATCCGCGGCGTGGTGCACATCAAGAAGGCGATCGCCGTCCCGGCGGACCGCCGCGCCAACCTCGAGGCCGGAGCCATCATGACCGAGGTCCTCCGGGTGCCGGAGACCATCCACCTGGACGGGCTGCTGGCCGAACTGCGCGAGGGCAACCTCCAACTGGCCGTCGTGCTGGACGAATACGGCGGAACCGCCGGCATCGCCACCCTCGAGGACCTCGTGGAGGAAATCGTGGGCGAGGTGGCGGACGAGCACGACAAGGTCCGTCCCGGCCTGCTGCAGAGCGCCTCCGGTGACTGGTACTTCCCCGGGCTCCTGCGCCCGGACGAACTCTCCGAGCAGATTCCCGGACTCACCGTCCCGGACGAGTCAACGTACGAGACCGTGGGCGGCTACGTCATGAGCCAGCTGGGCCGGATCGCGGCGGTGGGTGACACGGTCGACGTCGTCGGCGGCACCCTCAGCGTCACGCGCATGGACGGACGCCGGATCGACCGGATCTGCTTCAAGCCTGCACCGCCTGATCACGGCGGCGGCCCGGACAATGGGCGCATCGATGCCGGGAAGGCAGGTGCGGCATGAGCGACTGGGTAGGAATCCTGTGGCTGGCCGTGCTGCTGCTCGGCAACGCCTTCTTTGTCGCCGCGGAATTCGCCATCATGTCGGCCCGGCGCAGCCAGATCGAACCGCTCGCCGAGGCCGGATCCAAGCGTGCGCAGACCACGCTGCGGGCCATGGAGAACGTCTCCCTCATGCTGGCCTGCGCGCAGCTCGGCATCACCGTCTGCTCCCTGCTGATCCTGCAGGTGGCCGAGCCGGCCATCCACCACCTCCTGGCGGTTCCGCTGGAGGGCGTGGGTATCCCGGTGGAGATGGCCGACGTCGTCGCGTTCGCGATCGCACTGCTGGCGGTGACGTTCCTGCACGTGACGTTCGGCGAGATGGTTCCCAAGAACATCTCCGTCTCCGTGGCGGACAAGGCGGCCCTGCTGCTGGCGCCGCCGCTGATGCTGATCGCCCGCGGCGTGAAGCCGGCGATCGTGGCGCTGAACTGGTCCGCCAACCACATCCTGAAGCTCATGCGGATTGAGCCCAAGGATGAGGTGAGCTCCTCCTTCACCCTGGAGGAGGTCCAGTCGATCGTCCAGGAATCCACCCGGCACGGGCTGGTAGTGGACGACGCCGGGCTGATCACCGGTGCGCTGGAGTTCTCCGAGCACACCGCGGCCGAGGTGATGGTGCCGCTGGAGCGGCTGGTGATGCTCAAGGACGCCACCACCCCGGAGGAGTTCGAGAAGGCAGTGAGCCGGACCGGGTTCTCCCGCTTTCCGATGCTGGATGACGAGGGGATGCTCTCCGGCTACCTACACATCAAGGACGTGCTTTCCATCCCGGAGTCCCGCTACCACCACCCGATCGCCGAGAGCCGGATCCGGTCCCTCGCGAACCTGGCCGTGGGGGACGAGATCGAGAAGGCCATGTCCGTCATGCAGCGCACGGGCTCGCACCTGGCCCGCGTCATCGGCGCGGATGGCCACACCCAGGGTGTGCTGTTCCTCGAGGACGTCATCGAACTGCTGGTCGGCGAGATCCGGGACGCCACCCAGGCCACCGGCTACCGGAGGCTCGGACAGGAGTAGCGGCGCGCGGGTCTGACCCTAAATAGGAATGATTCCTATTTAGGTTTAGACTCGTTTTATTGCTAACGCTTCTCAATAAACGATTCGAGGCTTCCCGTGCGCCGTTCCGCCACCGTCCTTCTCCTCGCAGGCATCAGCAGCCTGCTGCTGACCGCCTGCGGCACCGGTTCCGGTGCAGACCGTGCGGGTGCCGGCGACGGCGTGGTCGACGTCGTCGCCTCCACCAGCGTGTACGGGGATCTGGTCAAGTCTGTGGGCGGAGACAAGGTCCGCGTCACCTCGATCATCAACCGGACCAGCCAGGACCCGCACTCCTATGAGGCGACGACCCAGGACAAGCTGACCGTCTCGAAGGCCGAGCTGGTGGTCGAAAACGGCGGCGGCTACGACGACTTCTTGCACAAGCTGGCCGGGGACGCCGGCCTGGGGGAGAAGAATCTGCTGAACGCCTCGGACGCCTCGGGCCTCAAGACCGGGGATGCCTCGTCCTTCAACGAGCACGTCTGGTACAGCATGTCAGGCATGAGCACCTTCGCCGACGCCCTTGCCGACAAGCTGGCGGCCCTGGAACCCTCCTCCGCGGATGCCTTCAAGGCGAACGCGGCGGCCCTGAAGAAGGACCTCGCCGGCCTGGACACGCGGCTGGCCGCGCTCAAGGCCACCGAGGGGAACGCCGGCGTCGCCGTCACCGAGCCTGTGCCGCTCTACCTGCTTGAGGCCGCCGGCCTGCAGAACCGGACGCCGGAGGAGTACACCGCGGCGATCGAGGACGGCGCCGACGTGCCCCCGGCCGTGCTGCGCTCCGCCGTTGACCTCGTGAAATCGGGTTCCATCCGCCTGCTGGCGTACAACCCGCAAACCGAGGGGCCGCAGACTATCGCGCTCAAGGACGCCGCCACCGCGGCCGGTGTTCCGGTGGTGGACTTCGGCGAGACGCTGCCCGAGGGCAAAACGTACCTCCAGTGGATGTCCGGCAACATCGACTCGCTCGCCAAGGCCCTCGGCCGGGGCTAGCGGACCTAGAATCATCCCATCAGACGCGGCCGTTCGGCCCGACAGAAATTGAGGATCCCCGAGTTGACACCCGTCGTAAGCCTGCGTGGCGCCTCCCTGCGGTTCGGGAACCGCGTCCTCTGGGAGAACCTGGACCTGGACATCATGCCGGGGGAGTTCTTCGCCGTCCTGGGGCCCAACGGCAGCGGCAAGACGAGTTTCCTCAAGGTGCTGCTGGGCCTGCAGGAACTGAGCGCCGGCACCGGCACCCTCGACGGGCAGCCGATCGCGCGGGGGAACCGGCGGATCGGCTACGTCCCGCAGCAGGAGTCCTTCGACCCGGACACCCCGCTGCGGGCCCGCGACCTGGTGGGCCTCGGCGTCGACGGCCACCGCTGGGGCATCCGCGTCGGCGGCGGCAAGGTCAACCGCCGGATCGATGACCTGCTGGCCGAGGTGGGCGCGCAGGAGTATGCCAAGGTGCCCGTCGGCCAGCTTTCCGGCGGCGAGCAGCAGCGGCTGCGGGTGGCCCAGGCCCTCGCCACCGATCCGGGCGTGCTGCTCTGCGACGAGCCGCTGCTGTCCCTGGACCTGAACCACCAGCAGGCGGTCAGCTCCCTGATCAACCGGCAATGCCACGAGCAAAACAGCGCCGTAGTGTTCGTGACCCACGAAATCAACCCGATCATGGACTACGTGGACCGGGTGCTCTACCTGGCCGGCGGCCGCTTCCGGGTGGGAACGCCCGAGGAAGTGATGACCACCGAGGTGCTCTCCGACCTCTACGGCAGCCATGTCGAGGTGATCCGCGCCAACGGCCGGCTGATTGTGGTGGGCCTGCCGGACGCCACCACCCACCACCACGAGGACGCGCACGCCGTGGCCGGAGAGGTGGGTTAAGTGGACTTCGACGCCGTACTGCACGCCATCTTCAACTTCGAGAACTACGGCGAGCTTCTGGCCCTGGTGCAGAACTCGCTCTGGGCCGGGGCGGTCCTCGGCCTGCTGGGCGGCCTGGTGGGCACGTTCGTGATGAAGCGGGACCTCGCTTTCGCCGTGCACGGCATCTCCGAACTCTCCTTCGCCGGCGCCGCCTTCGCGCTGCTGGTTGGCGCGGACGTGGTGGCCGGCTCGCTCGCCGGCTCGGTGGTGGCGGCCCTGATCCTCGGCGTGATGGGGGTCCGGGCGCGGGACAAGAACTCGACCATCGGCGTGCTCATGCCCTTCGGCCTGGGCTTGGGCATCCTGTTCCTTTCCCTGTACGAGGGCCGCGCCGCGAACAAGTTCGGCCTCCTCACCGGGCAGATCGTTTCGGTGGGAACGGTCCAACTACAGGTCCTCGCCGGCGCCGCCGTCGTGGTGATGCTGGCGCTCATCGCCATCTGGCGGCCGCTCACCTTCGCCAGCGTCGATCCCAAGGTGGCAGCCGCCCGCGGTGTCCCGGTGCGCGGGCTGGCCCTGGGGTTCATAGTGCTCCTGGGCGTCAGCGTGGCCCTGTCCATCCAGATCGTGGGGGCGCTGCTGGTGCTGGCACTGCTGATCACGCCGGCGGCCGCGGCCTTGCGGGTCACATCCTCGCCTCGCCTGGTGGTGCTGCTGAGCGTGCTCTTCGCCGTGTCCGCCACGGTCGGCGGGATCCTGCTGGCACTGGGCGGCCGGCTTCCCATCAGCCCGTACGTGACCACGCTGTCCTTCCTGATCTATGTGGTCTGCCGGATCATCGGCGGCGTCCGCACCCGGCGCGGCCTCAACGGCCGGACCAGTCCCGTGGCCGCGTAGGCGGATAGTCACTAAAAAAGCCGCCCGGCCGTCATCCAATCCGCGGTTGAGGGCCTTAGAGTTCTGGAATGGGGGATCTGAGGTCGGGACAGCGTTTGCGTTTCGTTGGTGTGCTGGCGCTGGTGTTATCGGTCCTTGGCTCTGCCGCGGCCTGCGGCGCCGAGCCGAGGCAACCGGATCTGTCCACCCGGGAGGCATTCGCCCGAAGTGTTATGGACGCGGCCGTGTCCGGATCCGCGGAGCGCGTGGCGGCGCTGGCCAGCCCGGCGGTCAGCAATGCCGCTCCCGAGGCGCAGCAGCTCGTTGACTCCACCCGGGGGTGGGCTGCCGGCTCCTGGCAGCTGGGAATCAGCAACGATTTCCCGGAAGTAGCCAACGTCACCGCCCGGCATGTCGGCGACTCCGCGTCGGTCCGCTACATGATCTCGTGGAGCGACGAGCGTTGGACCCTGGCCATAGGAGAGCCGAAGAACCGGCCCAGCGGCGGGGCCAATCCCATCGGACCCGGAACAAACCCAAAGTTCACGCCGAGCGGCACCGTTCGGCCGTCACTGACGCCAACACCGCCCGCCGCGTGTACCGCCGCCTCGCTTGCCTGCCACTCCTACACCTCGACAGCGGGCTATGCGCGCGGCAAGAACATGTCGTGGCTGGCATCCTCCCCGCTGCGGATGAGCTTTGACCAGGTGGGCGCGGCCACCACCCTGGTGATCCGGATGCCCTGCGGCGTGCTCAACGTTCCGGTCTCGGTAGACGACTTCGGACTGGTCCCTGATCCTGCCAGCATGGCGGAATCGGCGGATGGCTGCGCCGGACCAGAGGGAGAACACCGGAGCTGGACCAGCGACTACTTTCAGCATCCGGCCGTCTACCGGCTGGATGCAGGGGAACTGGTACTCACCAACGACCTGGGCCAGATCCGGTTCAAACAGGACTGAGCGAACGGCCCGGCTAGGCGCTGGCCTGCAGGGCGGTGCACTCCGGGCAGAGGCCGAAGATCTCGACCGTGTGCTCCACCGCGGTAAAACCGTGCTCGGCGGCGATCCGGGCGGCCCAGGCCTCCACGGCGGGCGCCTCGACTTCCACGGCTTTGCCGCAGTTCCGGCAGAGCAGGTGGTGGTGGTGTCCGGTGACGGCGCAGCGGCGGTACACCACCTCGCCGTCGGCGTTCCGCAGCACATCCACCAGGCCCTCGTCGGCGAGCGACTGCAGGATCCGGTAGGAGGTGGCGAGTGAGACGGAGGTGCCGCGTTCCTGAAGGATGCGGTGCAGTTCCTGGGTGCTGACGAAGTCGGCGAGTTCATCCAGCGCGGCGCTGACCGCGAGACGCTGCTTGGTCACCCGCTGCTCCCTGCCCGCGGGCTGGTCCTTGCCGCCGGACGGCGCGGCGGCCGGCCGTCCGTCGGTGGTGGCGCCGTGGGACATGGGAACTCGCTTCGCTGCTCGGGGGTGCTGCCGGATGAGAGGGGTTCCAGATTACCAGCCGGGCCGTGGACACCGCTCCGACGGGGGTCCTAGGCTGGCCGGATGAAGCTGAAGAAATTCACCCACGCCTGTGTCCGGCTCGAGAAGGACGGCAAGGTCCTGGTGCTGGACCCCGGCACCTTTTCCGAGACAGACGTCGCGCTCGCCGGTGCCGACGCGGTGCTGATCACCCATGAGCACGGCGACCACATCGACGTCGACGCCGTCACCGCGGCGCTGCTGGTCGACGATGAGCTGCAGCTCTACGCGCCGGAGGGGGTGGCCGCCACGCTGCGGGACAAGGCGCCGGCGGCCTCCGGCCGGATCCACACCGCCGCCGAGGGTGATGAGCTTGAGGTGGCGGGCTTCGCGGTGCGCTGCTTCGGCGGCCAGCACGCCCTGATTCATCCCCAGATTCCGGTGGTGGCCAACATCGGCTACCTGATCGACGCGAACGTGTACCACCCGGGGGATTCCTTCGCAGTGCCGGACGGGATTGAGGTCGGCACGCTGCTGGTGCCTATCCATGCGCCGTGGAACAAGATCGGCGAGGTGGTGGACTTCGTGATCAGTGTGCGGGCGCCCCGGGCCTTCCCGGTCCACGACGGGCTGCTCAACGAGTTGGGCGTGGGTCTGGTCGAGGCGCACGTGACCCGGATCGGCGCCCGCTACGGCACCGAGTACCGGCACCTGTCCAGCGGCGATTCCGTGGAGGTTTAGGCGGGCCAGGTCCCGGTCTCGAAGAAGGACCGGAGCGTGGTCTCGTGCGGCGCGGGGTCCAGGCCCTGCGCCTGGAGCCATCCGTCGTCGTAGTAGTTGCCGGAGTAGCGGTCGCCGCCGTCGCACATGAGGGACACGATGCTGCCCGTCTCGCCGTCGGCGATCATCTGCGCCACCAGCTGCCACACGCCCCAGAGGTTGGTGCCGGTGGACGGGCCGGCGTGCAGTCCGGCGACGTCGCGGAGGTGGCGCATGGCGGCCACCGAGGCGGCGTCCGGGACTGTGATCATGTGGTCGATGACGGCGGGGACGAAGCTGGGTTCCAGCCGCGGCCGGCCGATGCCCTCGATCCGGGAGGGCAGGCCGGTGACGTCCGCGCAGTTGCCGCCGTCGCGGTGTTCCTGCCAGCCCGTGAAGAAGGCGGAGTTCTCAGGGTCGACGACGGCGAGCCGGGTCGCGTGCCGCTGGTAGCGCAGGTAACGGCCGATCGTGGCGCTGGTGCCACCCGTGCCGGCGCCCACGACGATCCAGCGGGGGACCGGGTGCTCCTCGAGGGCCAGTTGGCCGAAGATCGATTCGGCGATGTTGTTGTTGCCGCGCCAGTCGGTGGCCCGCTCCGCGTAGGTGAACTGGTCCATGTAGTGGCCGCCGGTGCTGGCCGCCAGTTCCTCGGCCGCGGCGTAGACCTCCGACGCGTGGTCCACGAGGTGGCAGGTGCCGCCGAACTGTTCGATCAGGGCGATCTTTTCCCGGCTGGTGGTCCGGGTCATGACCGCGATGAAGGGCAGGCCCAGCAGCTGCGCGAAGTAGGCCTCGGAGACGGCGGTGCTGCCGCTGGAAGCCTCGACGATGGTGGTGCCCTCCCGGATCCAGCCGTTGACCAGGCCGAAGAGGAACAGGGACCGCGCCAGCCGGTGCTTGAGGCTGCCGGTGCGGTGCGTGGATTCGTCCTTCAAATACAATTTGACGCCCCAGTGCTCGGGCAGGGGCACCGAGTAGAGGTGGGTGTCGGCGGACCGGTTGTTTTCCGCGTTGATTCGGCGGATGGCCTCGTCGGCCCAGTCCCGGTCTTGATGGCGCGCGGTGATCACCGCTACAGCCTACCCGGGGTCGTGTGCCGGATAGGGTGGCGGGATGGAGACTCTGATGACTGTTGCCGAACTCAAGGACCGGTTGGATGCGGGCACGCGGACGGTGCTGCTGGACGTGCGCTGGGCCCTGGGGGACCCGCACGGACGGGATCATTACTTGGAATCGCACCTGCCCGGCGCCGTCTTCGTCGACCTCGCTACCGAGCTGGCGGCCCCCCACGAGGACCCCACCCGGGGACGGCACCCGCTGCCCCCGCTGGAGCAGTTCCAGGCCTCCGCCCGCGCGTGGGGAATCCGCGAGGGTGACACCGTGGTCGCGTACGACAATAGTGGCAACATGGCCGCCGCCCGGGTCTGGTGGATGCTGCGCAATGCGGGCGTTTCCTCGGTCCGACTGCTCGACGGCGGCCTGGCCGTCTGGCTGGAGGCGGGGTTCGACGTCGAGAGCGGGGACGTGACTGCGGAGCCGGGCGACGTCGTGCTGACCGAGGGGGGAATGCCCGTCGTCGATGCCGCCGGCGCCGGCGCCTGGTCCGGCTCGGGGCTGCTGCTGGATGCGCGGGCCGGCGAGCGGTACCGGGGCGAAATCGAGCCGGTGGATCCGCGGGCCGGACACATCCCCGGAGCCGTCAGCGCTCCGACCTCGAACAACCTCGGCCCCGACGGTCGGTTCCTTCCGGCGGATGCCCTGCGCCGGCGGTTCTCGGAGCTCGGCGTCAACGAGGGCGTCCAGACCGCAGTGTATTGCGGCTCCGGCGTGACGGCAGCCCACGAGGTCGCGGCGCTGGAGATCGCAGGGTACCGGGCGGCGCTGTATCCGGGGTCGTTCTCCGAATGGTCCAACAACCCCGGAAACCTCGTGGTCACCGGCGCCGAGCCGGACGGTACGCACCAGGGCGCCAAGGACTGACCGGTTTACCCCGACAGCACTGAAAGTCCGGGCGGCCATCGCGGCGCAGGAGTACGACGGCCACGTTTGCTTGCACATGGGGCGCCCGGCCGACGCCCCAACTTCAGGCGACGAGCTGCTCATTGGGCTGACCCCTCGTGGCGACTCCCCGCCGGTGGCGCAATCGCTGCCGGTGCCTGAGCTTCCTGGTAGTCCTCCTCGAGTTCGACTCTTTGGGCTGTGAAACATCCGTCCCCGGACCACATCCGGGTAGCGGTGGCGCTGTGGACGTGTATGTATGGCCGGTGGGGGTGCTGAGTTCGAGGGTGTGGCGGATCGTCCCGCGTGGGCTGTCGATGGGCTGGGCGGTCCAGCCGGGGGCTTCTTTGGTGTGATTGCAGGCCTCGCAGAGTCCGGCGCCGTTGGCTGCTGTGGTTTCTCCGTCCCGGTGCCAGGGGAGGACGTGGTCCAGGTGCCGGATGGGGGCGTCGCAGTACGGGGTCCGGCAGGTGGTGTCCCGGGCCTCGATGAACCGGCGCAGCCCGGCCGGGAAGAGCCGGGCCCGGGCGTCCATGCCGATCAGTTCGCCGGTGCCGGGCGCGGTGTACAGCCGGCGGACCCAGGTTGTGAATTCTGTGTCGTCACGCTTGCCGGCCACGAGTTTCCTGGCCCACCCGGCCGGGACGACACCGTAGCCGGCGAGCCTCGCGGGTTCACTGTCCCCGGCGAGGAGGGTCCGGTCGGTCATGACGAGCTGAACTTCAATGCCGGTGATCCCGCCCGGCGTGCCGGTGACCCGTTCGACCACGGCATCGGCCATTGACTGGGCGCGGGAGCGTGGGTCTCCGGTGGCGCGGGCGGTGTCGGCGTGCCGGGTCAGGGCCGCGTAGGCGGCGACTCCTGCGGCGACGGGGAGCAGGGCGGTGAGGTAGCACATGGTGTCCGGTGCCGGGCGGAGGCTGACACTGCGTTCGGTTTCGGCGTGCGCTGCGCGTTGGGTGACGGAGCGTGGGTCGTGCCGGTAGGCGGCGGCTTTGGCTGCGGAGATGATGGCCCGGTCTCCGGCGCCGTCGAAGGTGCCGGTGTCGGCGGCGAGTTCCTCGTCCACGGCGGCCCTATCGGAGGCGTCCAGGCAGGCCGTTTCGCGGACCAGGAGCGTGGCGCGCCATTCGTTCAGGCGCCCGGTGTCGAGGGCGGCGAGGGTGTGCGGCATCTCCGTCACCAGTGCCCGCGCCAGGCCCAGGAGGCGGGAGCCTTTGGCCGGGGATTCCCGCCGCGCCAACGCGACCTCCGCCCCGACGCCTGCGCCAAGCTGGTCCGCGGGCATGCCGAGAGCGGCTTGTTCCCGCCGCCGGACCAAGTCCAGCGCCACGGCCAGCCTGGCCTGCCTGGCCGCGATCGCCGATTTCCGGTCCTCCAGCGCCCGGAGCTCATCGACGATCGCCGCCGCGTCGCCCACCACCGGGTCCGCACCGACCACATTCTCGAAAAGCTTCCGACTGCCTTCCATGACTCCATTCAATCGGAGGGGTCTGACATTAAAGGATGGAAGGGACGGCGGCCCAAGAATGTGGCGCGTCGGGATGGGGAAACCAAGGAAGAATCAGCCGACGCCCACCCGGCTTGGTCCGTGCACACCCCAAGTGGCCGCCGGGAGAGTCTGGCATCAAACCGGCACGCCTGTGACGTAGTCTCGTCAGCGGACGCCGTCGCGCGCAGCGGCAGTGACGCCCACCCCACCAACGCGAAGGGACACGGCCGTGCCAGATCGACCGGAGATCGTTTGCCTCTGCGGCTCGGCCCGCTTCGTGGCGGAGATGCGCGCGGCCAACCTCAAGTTAACCCTCGCGGGTGCCATTGTCCTCGCGCCGGCCGAGGCACGAGAAGAGCTCACCAACGAACAGAAATCAACCCTCGGCGCAGTGCACCGCCGCAAGATCGACGTCGCCGACCGCATCCTGGTGGTGAACCCCGGCGGTTACATCGGCGAATCCACGGCCGGCGAAATCGCCTACGCCCGTGCAGCCGGAAAGCCGGTCGGCTTCACGGACTGAACGGTCAGCGGCGAGACGGGCAAGGACCCCCAAGTGGCACGGAAACCAACCCCGGGGGTAGCGTCGAACCATGACTCCAGGACGCCCCGTACCGCCGCCCCTCGCCAAGCCCCTTCCCGACCTCACCGACGCCGCCGGCCCCACCCTCGCTGCCGCCTACGGTGCCACCGCCCCGGACAGCGGCCTGGTGCCGCTGACCGTCGCCCGGCGCGCCCCCAAGGCCGACGACGTCGAGATCGCCGTCGAGTTCTGCGGCCTCTGCCACTCCGACGTCCACGCCAGCCGCGGGGAATGGGGCGGAAACACCTACCCGCTGATTCCGGGCCACGAGATCGTCGGCCGGGTCACCCGCGTGGGCTCCGCCGTCGACGACTTCACCGTCGGTGAGCGCGTGGGCGTGGGCTGCATGGTCGACTCCTGCCGCGAATGCGAGAGCTGCCTCGACGGCCTCGAGCAGTACTGCGAAAAGGGCATGACCGGCACCTATGGCGCCAAGGATGCCCGCAACGACGGCGCCGTCACCCAGGGCGGCTACGCCACCTCGATCGTGGTGGACCGCAACTACGTGCTGCGCATCCCCGAAGGCCTCGACCCGGCCGCTGCCGCGCCCCTGCTGTGCGCCGGCATCACCACGTTCTCCCCGCTGAACCACTTCGAGGTCGAGGAGGGCGACGCCGTCGGCGTCGTGGGCCTCGGCGGCCTCGGCCACATGGCCGTCAAGATCGCCAAGGCGATGGGCGCCGAGGTGACCGTCTTTACGACGTCGGAGCGGAAGTTCGCCGCCGCGCGTGAACTCGGCGCCGACCACGTGGTCCTCTCCACCGATCCGGCCGCCATGGAAGCCGCTGACCGCAGCCTCGACGTCATCATCGACACCGTCGCCGCCCCGCACGACCTCAACCCGTACTTCCGCACGCTGCGCGTTGACGGCGCACTCTTCCAACTCGGCCTGCCGTCCGAGGCGATGCCGCCGGTTAATCCAGGCTCGCTGATCCGCCGCCGGATCGCCTACGCCGGATCGTTGATCGGCGGGATCGAGGAGACCCAGGAAATGCTGGACTTCTGCGCCGAGCACGGCGTGGTCTCCGACATCGAACTCGTCGGCGCGGACCAGCTCAATGAGGCCTATGACCGGATGGTTGCCGGCGACGTGAAGTACCGCTTCGTCCTTGACGCCTCCACCCTCGGAACCCCGGCAGAGAAGGCGGACGCATGAGCACCCTGTTCACCAAGATCATCAACGGCGAGATTCCCGGCCGCTTCGTCTGGCGCGAGGACGACGTCGTCGCCTTCCTAACCGTGGGCCCGCTTGCCGACGGGCACACCCTGGTGGTGCCGGTCGAGGAGGTGGACCGCTGGACCGAAGCGTCGCCCGAGACGCTGGCCCGCGTCATGGAGGTGGCGCGGAAAATCGGCGCCGCCCAGGTGGACGTCTTCGGGTCCGCCCGCGCCGGCCTGACCATCGCCGGGTACGAAATCAACCACCTGCACGTCCACGTCTGGCCGTCCAACTCCATGGCCGACTACGACTTCGGCGCCGTGGACCAGAACCCGGATCCGGAGCGCCTCGACGCTAACGCGGAGAAGCTGCGGGAAGGGCTGCGCGCGGCGGGCTACGGGGAGTTCGTCCCCGGGGCCTGACCCCAACCCGGCCCCAGCGTGCCCAGTCCCCGCTGGCCCCGGCGTTACGCCGGGGCCAGCGCCTTGTTAAGCACCGTCCGGATCCGCTTTTCGGAGACCGAATAGGCCGTCCCGAGTTCGACGGCGAACAGGCTCACCCGCAACTCCTCGATCATCCAGCGGACCTGGGTTAACTCCGGCCCGATCCGCCTGCCCGGGAGTAGCGCCGAGACGGCGTCGTCGTAGTCGTCCTCGAGCCCCTGGATGACGGCCATGTGCTGGGCGTCGCGCTGGACGGTGGTGGGCAGCTTCTCCAGCCGCTTCTCGATCGCCGCGAGGTAGCGCGGCAGCTGGCTCAACTGGGCGTAGCCCGTGCGTGCCACGAAGCCGGGGAAGACCAGCTGCTCCAGCTGGGCCTTGACGTCGTTCAGGGCGCTGATCAGTGCCAGGCTGGTGGTGCCGCGAAGCTGTTTCTCGATCCGCCGGGTGCTGGCCAGGATGCGTTCGACGACGGCGGTGACGGTGAAGACCGTGTCGATAAGCTCGGCGCGGACCTGCTCGTACAGTGCCTTGAAGGACGGCTCGTCCCACGGGAGGGCTGCCGGGGTGAGCTTGTCGATCGCGGCCAGGGCGCAGTCCGCGATCAGGGCAGAGACCGACCCGTGCGGGTTCTGGCTGAAGGTCAGCTTCTCCGTGTTGTTCAGGTGCTCCAGGACGTAGCGGTCCGGCGGCGGGACCTTGAGGGCCAGCAGGCGGATCACGCCACCGCGCATCGCCTGTTCCTGTTCGCCCGCGGTCTGGAAGAGCCGCAACGCCGCGGAGGTGCCCTCGTCCACCAGGGCCGGGTAGCCGGTGACGGTGTGGCCCTTGACCATACCCTGGACCTGGCGCTGCACACTGCCGAAGGTCCAGTCCTTGAGGCCGGTCAGCTCGGTGAAGCCGCCGGGGGAGCCGGCCTGCTGTGCACTGCCGGCTCTGCCTTTGCCGGCAGGGCCGTTCTCCGCGGCGGCCGGGGCGGTGCCCTTCTTCGGAGCCGTTGTCGAAGGAGTTGCGCCCAGGGACTCTGCGATGGCGCGTCGGGTGGCCGGCGCCAGTTTCTCCTGAAGCGCGGCGAGGTCCTTACCCTCGTCGAGGAGCTTGCCGCGGGCGTCCACCACGCGGAAGCTGACGCGCAGGTGCGGCGGCACGGCGTCCCAGTTCCAGGATCCCGGCGGGATGACCTGGCCGCGGAGCCTGCGCAGCACCAGTTCCAGGGACGGCTCGAGGTCGTCCGTGGCGGGATCGAAGTCGGCCTCCAACGCAGCCACCGCCTGGCGGGCGACGTCGGGTGCCGGGACGAAGTTCTTGCGCACCTGCTTGGGCAGGGACTTGATCAGTGCGGTGACCAGTTCCACCCGCTGGCCCGGGATCAGCCAGCGGAACGCGGCGTCGTCGAGCTGGTTGAGGAACAGCACGGGCACCTCGGCGGTGACGCCATCGGAGGGGTTCGGGGCCGCCCCCGGGGCCACGGGGCTGAACTCGTAGCTCAGCGGCAGCTCGAAGCCCTTGTGCAGCCAGGTTTTGGGGTAGGCCGAATCGTCGAGCTCGTCCGCGTCCTCGCTGATCAGCAGCGACTTCTCGAAGTCCAGCAGTCCCGGATCCTGCTGCCGGGCCTCCTTCCACCACTTGTCGAAGTGGCGCTCGGAGACCACGTCCTTGCCCACCCTGGCGTCGTAGAACTCGAACAGGGTCTGGTCGTCCACCAGGATGTCCCGGCGGCGCATGCGGGCCTCGAGCTCCTCGATCTCCTGCAGCAGGGCCCGGTTGCGGTGGAAGAACTTGTGGTGGGTCTGCCAGTCGCCCTCCACCAGCGCGTGCCGGATGAAGAGTTCGCGGGAGAGCTCCGGGTCCACCCGGCCGTAGTTGACCCGCCGGTTGGGGATGATGGGCACGCCGTACAGGGTGACCTTCTCATGGGCCATCACCGAGCCCATTTTCTTGGACCAGTGCGGCTCGCTGTAGCTGCGCTTGACTAGGTCCGGGGCTACCTGCTCGGCCCAGAGCGGATCGAATTTGGCGGCCACCCGTGCCCAGAGCCGGCTGGTCTCCACCAGCTCGGCGGCCATCACGAAGGTGGGCGACTTCTTGAACAGGGCGGAGCCGGGGAAGATCGCGAAGCGGGTACCGCGGGCGCCGGCGTATTCGCGCTTGCGTTCGTCCAGGATGCCGATGTGGCTCAGCAGGCCCGAGAGCAGGCTGATGTGGATACCCTCGTGGTTGCCGACCGGGTCGGTCAGGCGCTTGTTGTCCAGGCTGATCCCGAGCGGCCGGGCCATATGCCGCAGCTGCGCGAACAGGTCCTGCCATTCGCGCACCCGCAGGTAGTTGATGAACTCGGCGCGGCACAGCCGGCGGAACGCGGTGGAGGAGAGTTCCTGCTGCTTCTCCTGCAGGTAGTTCCAGAGGTTGAGGTAGCCGGTGAAGTCCGAGTTCTCATCCCGGAACCGCGCGTGCTTCTCCGCGGCGAGCTGCTGCTTGTCCGTCGGGCGCTCGCGCGGGTCCTGGATGGTTAGCGCCGCGGCGAGGATCATCACCTCACGGACGCAGTCGCGCTTGCCGGACTCCACGATCATCCGTCCCAGCCGCGGGTCCACCGGGAGCTGGGCCAGTTGCTGGCCGACGGCGGTGAGGCCGCTGCCGTTGCGGCCGGACCCCGCCGGGCGGCGGCCACCGCGGCGCTGGCCACCTTCCGGCTGCCCGGGTTGCTGTTGCCCGTCGTGCCGGCCGCCGTCTGGAGCGTCCGTGGCCTTGGCCGCGCTCAGGGCGCCGAGCTCGCGGAGCAGGGTAACGCCGTCGTTGATCGCGCG
The DNA here is from genome assembly GCF_040702285.1 of Arthrobacter sp. NPDC080086. Lineage (NCBI taxonomy): Bacteria > Bacillati > Actinomycetota > Actinomycetes > Micrococcales > Micrococcaceae > Arthrobacter > Arthrobacter sp. NPDC080086. Next base: position 16,120 of record NZ_JBFBKP010000039.1, on the reverse strand, counting down.
GGATTCCGGCGGTTCGACGAACGGGAAATTCTCCACGTCCTTGGGCCCGCGTGCGACGCCCATGGCGGTCATCTGCAGGATGACGGCGGCGAGGTTGGTGCGGAGGATCTCCGGGTCGGTGAACTGCGGGCGGGACTCGAAGTCCTCCTCCGAGTACAGCCTGATGGCGATGCCGTCGGAGACACGCCCGCAACGGCCCGAACGCTGGTTCGCCGAGGCCTGGGAGACCCGCTCGATCGGCAGGCGCTGAACCTTGGTGCGGTGCGAGTAGCGCGAGATGCGGGCGGTGCCGGTGTCGATGACGTACTTGATGCCGGGCACCGTCAGCGAGGTCTCTGCGACGTTGGTGGCCAGGACGATCCGGCGCTTGCTGCCCGGGTGGAAAACCTTGTGCTGTTCCTGCAGGCTCAACCGCGCGAAGAGGGGGAGCACCTCGGTGCCGGCCAGGCGCCGGTTCGCCTGGATCCTGGCGTTCAGTGCCTCGGCGGCGTCGCGGATCTCGCGCTCGCCGGAGAAGAAGATCAGGATGTCCCCGGGCGCCTCGAGGGCCAGTTCGTCGACGGCGTCGCAGACGGCGTCCAGCGGATCCCGGTCCTCCTCCAGCTCGTCGTCGGAGGCGGTGCCCTCGCCGTCTCCGTCATCCGCGCCGGGACCGCCGGCGGGGGCGGACAGCGGACGGTAGCGGATCTCCACCGGGAAGGTGCGGCCCGAGACCTCGACGATCGGGGCGGGCTCCTCCTCGCTGCCGAAGTGCTTGGCGAAGCGCTCAGGGTCGATGGTGGCCGAGGTGATGATGACCTTCAGGTCCGGCCGCTGCGGCAGGATGCGCTTCAGGTAGCCGAGGATGAAGTCGATGTTGAGGCTGCGCTCGTGTGCCTCATCGATGATGATCACGCTGTACTTTCGCAGCAGCTTGTCGCGCTGGATCTCCGCCAGCAGGATGCCGTCGGTCATCAGCTTGATCTTCGTGGACCGGCTGACCTCCCCGGTGAAGCGGACCTGGAAGCCCACCTCCTGGCCGATCTCGACGCCGAGCTCCTCGGCGATGCGTTCGGCCACCGTCCGCGCGGCGAGCCGCCGCGGCTGGGTGTGGCCGATCAGTCCCTTCTCGGCCAGGCCCAGTTCCAGGCACATCTTCGGAATCTGGGTGGTCTTACCGGAGCCGGTCTCGCCGGCGATGATCGTCACCTGGTTGGCGGCGATCGCGGCCATCAGGTCCTCGCGGCGCTCGGAAACCGGCAGCTCGGCGGGGTAGGAGATATGGAGTGTCATGGCTGGCTCCAGTCTACTGGCCGGTTTCCGCGGCAGGGGCTCAAAAGCTAAGCCTACTGAGGAATATTTGGCCGGGCCGCGGACTTGGACCCGTCATGACTACTATCGCAATCATTGGAGCAGGATCGGGGCTCGGCGTTGCCGTCGCCCGCCGTTTCGGCGCGGAAGGCTTTTCCGTCGCCCTCCTTTCCCGGAACCAGGGCCGGGTGGACGCCCTGGCGGAGACCCTCTCGGCCGAGGGAATCGAGGCCAAGGGCTTCGCGGCCGACGTCCGGGACCCCGACTCCATCACCCGGGCGCTGGAGGCCGCTACCGAAACCCTCGGCCCCATCGAGGTGCTGCAGTACAGCCCGTTGCCGCAGAAGGACTTCATGCGTCCCGTCCTGGAGACCACCCCCGCCGACCTGGTGGGACCCGTGGAGTTCTCCATCTATGGCCCGGTGGCGGCGGTCCACCAGGTCCTTCCCGGCATGCGGTTCCTGGGCAAGGACAAGGGCACCATCCTCTTCGTCAACGGCGGCTCGGCGGTAAAGCCCGGCCGCAACGTCACCGGCACCTCGGTGGCGTTCGCCGGCCAGGCCGCCTACGCCCAGCTGTTGAACGAGGTGCTCGGCGAGGAGGGCATCCAGGTGTCCCAGCTGATCATCGGCGGCCGCATCATCGACGGCGACCCGGAGAAGGATCCGGCCGTCCTCGCCGGACACCTCTGGGACCTGCACGCCAAGCGCGACCGGTTCCGGCTGCAGATCAGCTCCGACTAAGCATCCCCGAAACATCATCGACAGTTCACCGACACTGGACAGGAGTAAGAGTATGGCTGGGAAGACATGGTTTATCACCGGAACCTCGCGTGGTTTCGGCCGGGAATGGGCCCTCGCGGCGCTGGGCCGCGGAGACAACGTCGCCGCCACGGCGCGTGACGCGAAGAGTCTCGACGCGTTGGTTGAGGAGTTCGGCGACAGGATCCTTCCCATCGAACTCGATGTCACGGACCGCGAAGCCGCCTTCGCCGCCGTGGCCCGGGCGCGCGGGCATTTCGGCCGGCTGGACGTGGTGGTCAACAACGCCGGCTACGGCCAGTTCGGCACGGTGGAGGAGCTGAGCGAGGCCGACGCCCGCGACCAGATCGAGACGAACCTCTTTGGTGCGCTGTGGGTCACCCAGGCCGCGCTGCCCTTCCTGCGGGAGCAGGGGAGCGGGCACATCATTCAGGTCTCGTCCGTGGGCGGCGTCTCGGCCTTCCCCACCGTGGGCATCTACCACGCGTCCAAGTGGGCGCTCGAGGGCCTGAGCCAGTCCCTGGCCCAGGAGGTCGCGGAGTTCGGCATCAAGGTGACCCTGGTGGAGCCGGGCGGCTTCGCCACCGACTGGGGCGGCAGTTCCGCCCGTCACGCCGAACAGATGCCGGAGTACGACGGCGTCCGCGAGCGGGCGGCCAACCGGCCCAGCCGGCGCGGCACCCCGGGCGATCCGACGGCAACCCGGGAGCCGATTCTGACCCTGGTGGACGCGGACGAACCCCCGCTGCGGGTCTTCTTCGGCGAGGCGCCCCTGGGCATCGTCACCGCCGACTACGAGTCCCGGCTGGCCACCTGGAATGAGTGGCAGCCGCTCTCCGTGGCCGCTCACGGCGGCTGAGTCTTGCAGGGAAAGCGGGGGGCCGGCCGGGCGCACTGCCCGGCCGGCCCGCCGCTGTGTGAAGCCGGCGGCCGCGGTTAGAAATTCCGCAGCGTGTAGCCGGTGCTTGGCAGGTCGTGGGCCATCCAGTAGTCCTCCGAGCGGACGGGCGGGTTGTGGCCCAGTCCATCCTTGCGGAGGGCGCGGAGGGTGGCCGCGGCGACGGCAATAACCAGGATGATGACGGCGATTCCGAGGATTTCCATAGCTCTATGGTTCGCCGGTGACGGGTCAAAAATAAGTGGCAGAAAAGCCCAAAAAGCTAAAATTTCTGCCACACTTGAACCATGATCCGTTCGGTGGCAATGATCGTGGTTCCCAACTTTTCCATCTTCGAATTCGGCACCGCCTTCGAGGTGTTCGGCGTCGACCGTTCCGGCCGCGGCGCGGGCCTGCCGGCCTTTGATTTCCGGATCGTCACCCCCATCCCCGGGGACGTCCCGATGCAGTCCGGCCCCACCCTGCACGTGGGACTCGGGCTGGACGCGGCGGCGGACGCGGACCTGGTGATCATGACCCCGTTCGGCAAGGACTCTGATGTTCCCGACGCCGTGATCGAGGCCCTGCGCGCCGCCCACGAGCGCGGCGCGTGGGTGATGTCCATCTGCTCGGGGGCTTTCGCCCTGGCCCGGGCCGGGCTGCTGGACGGCCGGCGCTGCACTACCCACTGGCACTACTCCCGCGAACTGGCCGAGCGGTACCCCGAGGCGGTGGTGGACGAGAACGTGCTTTACGTCCAGGACGGCCGGATCATCACCAGCGCCGGGACCGCCGCGGGGATCGACGCGAGCCTGCACCTGGTGCGGCTGGAATTCGGCGCGGCGGTTGCCGCCAGCATTGCCCGCGACATGGTGGTGCCGCCGCACCGCGACGGCGGACAGGCCCAGTTCATCGACCGGCCGGTTCCCCGGTGCGGGTCCCAGCCGATGGAGGAGCTGCTGCGCTGGATGGTCGGCAACCTGGGGGAGGAGCACCCGGTCAACGAGCTGGCGCGGCGGGTTCACATGTCGCCGCGGACCTTTGCCCGGCGCTTCCGGGCCGAAACCGGGGCGACGCCGGCGGCGTGGCTGAACTCCCAGCGCGTGCTCCGCGCCCAGGAGTTGCTGGAGACGACGGACCTGACCATTGATGAGGTTGCACGGGAGTCCGGGTTCGGCCACCCCGTCCTGCTCCGCCACCACTTCGCCAAGGTGCTCGACACCAGCCCGCAGTCATACCGGAGGGCCTTCCGCGGCCACCTCGCTGCGGTTTAGGGAGGGCTACTCCCGGGGCGCGTCCCCGGCGTCGGCGCGCACGCACTCGACCAGCTCGCGCCACGGGCCTGTGATGTGCCGTTCGGGCAGGGTCGCGCGGCGCCGGCCGGCGCGGATGTTGTAGACGAACCGGTCCGGCTGCGGGGCCTCGTCCGCGTCCCCGGGGAGGTCATCCCATGGGCAGGCCTCGATCAGGCCCTGCCAGCGGTCCACGGCGTCCGGCGTCGCGGGTTCGGTACTCCAGACGCGCTGGAATCCCGCGACGCCGCCGCTGCGCTGCACGGTGATCTTCATGGGTTCGTCTCCAGCCACCAGGATTACGGCCGGCTGCCGCCTTACAGCCTGACTTTGACAGTTTCCCACGCCGAGCGCACCGCGTCATGCTCCGGTGAATCCGCTCCGAACAGCTCCTGGGCGGAGGCCGCCGTGGCCTTGGCGAAGGCGCTGAACGTCGACGCCGGCTTCAGCGATCCTCCGGTCAGGGTCTCGTACCAGATCCGTCCCGGGGCCTCCCATGCGTTCCCGCCGAGGGTGGTGGCCGTGAGGTAGAACGCCCGGTTGGGAATGCCGGAGTTCAAGTGCACCCCGCCGTTGTCCGAGCTGGTGTGAACGTAGCCATCCATCGAGTCGGGCTGCGGGTCCTTGCCCAGGACGTCGTCGTCGTACGCCGTGCCCGGCGCCTTCATCGAGCGCAGCGCCACGCCCTGGACCTGGTCGGTGAAGAGGCCCTCGCCGATCAGCCAGCTGGCCTGCGCCGCGTCCTGCTGCCGGACGAACTGTTCCACCAACGCACCGAAGACGTCCGAGACGGACTCGTTCAGCGCACCGGGCTGGTTCCGGTAGGTCAGCCCCGCCGAGAACTGGGTCACGCCGTGGGTGAGCTCGTGGCCGATCACGCTGAGCGCCACCGTGAACCGGTTGAACACCTGGCCGTCGCCGTCGCCGAAGACCATCTGGTGGCCGTCCCAGAACGCGTTGTCGTAGCGCTGCCCGTAGTGCACCGTGGCGTCCAGGGGCAGGCCGTTGCCGTCCACCGAGTTGCGCCCGAAAGCGTCCGCGTAGAGCCGGTGCGTGTGGCCGAGCCCGTCATACGCCTCATCGGCGGCCGGATCCGAGGTGGCCGGCTCACCCTCCTTGCGGACCAGGGCGCCGGGCAGGTTCTCCGAGCCCTTCGCGTCATAGATGGTGCGCTGCGGCGGACCGGGCGCCACCTGGCGAATTCCCGGCGGGGCCGTCGGAGCGGCCGCGGCCCGTGCGGCCTGGAAGCTCTTGACGTGCAGCAACGCCTCCCGGGCGGCGCGCGCGGCCGCTTCCAGCCGGGGTTCCGACGTCTGTGCCGCCAGCCGGCGCAACAGGTAGGGCGGGATGATGGAGCAGTACATGTGAGACCCCTTTGCTCTAGCCGATGCGACCAGCCTACGAGCGGGGTGCGACATTTGGCAGGGGTGCCGCCGGATCCGCCGGGCGGCCGTCCCGGCGGGTACGGTAAGCCCATGGCACACTCCGGTAAAGAGAAGAAGAAGTCCGGCTCCACGCTGCTGACCGTGATCATCGCGTTCGCGATGAATGTGCTGGTGGCGGCCGCCAAGTCGGTCGCGGCGGTCCTCTCCGGTTCGGCGTCGATGACCGCGGAGGCCGCGCACTCGTGGGCGGACACGGGCAACCAGGTCTTCCTCTTCTTTGCGGAGCGGCGTTCGGCCCGGCCGCGGGACAAGAGCCATCCCATGGGCTACGGCCGGGAGGCCTACGTCTGGTCCATGTTCGCGGCGTTCGGACTCTTCACCGCCGGCGCCGTGGTCTCGATCATGCACGGCATCCAGGAGATCATCGCGCCGGAGCCCGCGGCGGACTTCATGGTGGCCTACATCGTCCTGGCAGCGGCATTTGTCTTCGAGGGGATTTCCTTCGTCCAGGCGTTCCGGCAGACCCGTAAGGCAGCGCACGAACTGGACCGCCACACCCTGGAGCAGGTGCTGATCAGTTCCGATCCGACGCTGCGGGCCGTCTTCGCCGAGGACGCCGCGGCGCTGATCGGCCTGGTGGTCGCCTTCGTCGGTGTCTTCCTGCACCAGGTCACCGGTTCCCCGTTGCCCGATGCGATCGGCTCGATCATCGTGGGCGTCCTGCTGGCCGTCGTCGCCGTCGTGCTGATCGACCGGAACCGCCGCTTCCTGGTGGGCCAGGGCGTCACCAGCGACATCGAACAGTCCATGGCCCGCCGCGTGCTGGAGCACCGGGATATCGCCCGACTCACCTACCTGCACCTCGAATTTGTCGGCCCGCGGAAGCTCTATCTGGTCGCGGCCGTGGACCTGGAGGGTGACCACCCCGAGCACGAGGTGGCCGTGGCGCTGCGCCGGATCGAACGCGAGCTCGAGGACCACGAGACGGTCGAGGAGGCGGTGTTGACCCTGGCGACGCCGGACGAGCAGCCCCTGCACATCAGCGCGGACAAGGAAGGCGCGACCCCCTAGCCGGAGAACCCGGGCGCAACGCAAAGAACCCCTCCACTTCAGCTGAAGCGGAGGGGTTCTCACTGTGCCCTCGGTAGGATTCGAACCTACGGCCTTCTGCTCCGGAGGCAGACGCTCTATCCCCTGAGCTACGAGGGCAATCAGGGATTCCTGCCGTCACCGGCGGGACGTCCTAGAGCTTAGCAGGAAGGTGGGCCGCAAACGAAAACGACGCAGCGGGTGCCGGAATTCCGCGCAGATGCGGGCCCCCGGTAGGCTTGAACCGTGACCCCAGAAGAACTTTCCCTTGCCATATCCGCCTGCCTCCAGGACGCCGTCGCCGCCGGTGAGATCGCCCTCGCCGCCACCGATATTCCGGAGGCTGTCCGCGTGGAGCGGCCGAAGAACAGGGACCACGGGGACTGGGCCACCAACATCGCCCTGCAGCTGGCAAAGCCGGCCGGGACCAACCCCCGCCAGCTGGCCGGGCTCCTGAGCGAGCGTCTGGCCGGAATCGCCGGGGTGGCCGCCGTGGACATCGCCGGGCCCGGGTTCCTGAACATCACGGTCGACGCCGCCGCCGCGGGCGCGCTGGCCAAGGCCATCGTCCAGGCGGGGGCCGGCTACGGCACCAACACCGCGCTCGCTGGCCGTACCGTGAACATGGAGTTCGTCTCCGCCAACCCCACCGGGCCGCTGCACATCGGCCACACCCGCTGGGCCGCCCTGGGCGATTCGATCGCGCGCGTGCTCCGGGCCTCCGGCGCGGACGTCACGGCGGAGTACTACATCAACGACGCCGGTTCGCAGATGGACGTCTTCGCCAACTCCGTGCTGTCCCGCCTGCACGGCCGCGACGTCCCCGAGGGCGGCTACCCGGGCGAATACATTGCCGACCTGGGCCACGAGGTCCTCGCCGAGCACCCGGCCATCCGGGAGCTGACGGATGTGGCCGCGCTGCCGGTCATCCGGGCCTCCGCCTACCAGGCGCAGCTGAAGGACATCCAGCAGACCCTCGCAGACTTCGGCGTCGCCTTCGACGTCTACTTCTCCGAGCAGGAACTGCACGACGCCGGGGCGATCGCCAGTGCCGTGGCCCGGTTGCGCGAACAGGGCCACGTCTACGACGACGGCGGCGCCGTCTGGCTGCGGACCACGGACTTCGGCGACGACAAGGACCGCGTGATGATCCGCGCGAACGGCGAGCCGACCTACTTCGCCGCCGACGCCGCCTATTACCTGTCCAAGAAGGACCGCGGCTTCACCGAGAAGATCTACCTCCTCGGCGCCGACCACCACGGCTACATCAACCGGCTTAAGGCCATCGCGGCCGCCGCAGGCGACGACCCCGAGGTCAACATCGAGGTCCTGATCGGCCAGCTCGTCTCCGTCAACGGTGCCAAGCTGTCCAAGCGGGCCGGCAACATCATCGAGCTCAAGGACCTGATCTCCTGGCTGGGCAAGGACGCCGTGCGCTACTCCCTGGCCCGGTTCCCCGCCGATTCGCCGCTCACCCTGGACCCGGAACTGCTGAAGAAGCACAGCAACGAGAACCCCGTCTTCTACGTCCAGTACGCCCACGCCCGCTCCCGCGGTGCCTCCCGCAACGCCGCCGCCGCCGGCGTCGAGCGCACCGTGGACGGCCGGGAGGCCTTTGACGCGGCCCTGCTGGACCACGCCACGGAGAACGAACTGCTCTCGCACCTGGGCAGCTACCCCTCGATCGTGGCCAAGGCCGCCGAGCTGCGCGAACCGCACCGCGTGGCCCGCCACCTCGAGGTCATCGCCGGCGCCTACCACCGCTGGTACGACGCCTGCCGGGTGGCTCCCCTCGGCGAGGAAGCTGTCACCGACCTCAACCGCACCCGTCTGTGGCTCAACGACGCCACCAGCCAGGTGCTCGCCAACGGACTTGACCTGCTGGGCGTCTCGGCGCCGGAACGGATGTGACCATCATGACCGCAAGCCCCGCCAACAACGCCGCGTCCCCGCTCGCCCCGGACTGGCTGGACGTCCCGGCCGACCTGAATGCCCTGTACGCGCCGATGTGGGCCGCCGGCGTCGCCCGCACCGACGGCGGCGAGCTCGCCATCGACGGGGTTCCGGTCAGCGAGCTGCAGCGGCAGTTCGGCACCCCGCTCTTCGTCATGAGCGAGACCGACTTCCGGGCCCGGGCGCGCGCCTTCCAGGACGCCTTCAACGAGGCCTTCGCCGACATCTGCGGGGGAGTGGACGTCTACTACGCCGGTAAGTCCTTCCTCTGCACCGCCGTCGTCCGCTGGGTCGAAGAGGAAGGCCTCCGGCTGGACACGGCCTCCGGCGGCGAGCTGGCCGTCGCGGCCCGCGCCGGCATCCCCGGGGCGGCCGTCGCGCTGCACGGCAACAACAAGTCCGACGCCGAGATCCACCGCGCCTTGGACATGGGCCTGGGCCGGATCGTGGTGGACAGCCTCCCCGAGCTCGAGCGCGTCGCGGCGATTGCTGCCAACCGGGGCGAGACCGCCAAGGTCATGCTGCGGCTGACCCCGGGTGTGCACGCCCACACGCACGAATTCATTGCCACCGCCCACGAGGACCAGAAGTTCGGCCTCTCCATGGCCGGCGACTCCACCGAGGAGGCCGGGCTCTCCGCCGCGGAGGAGGCCGTGGCCGCCGCCGCCGGCCACGCCAGCATCGAGCTGCTGGGCCTGCACTGCCACATCGGCTCGCAGATCTTCGAACCCGACGGCTTCGCCGTGGCCGCGGAGAAGCTTCTGGACTTCCTCGCCGCGATGCGCTCGAAGTACTCCGTGGAACTGCCCGAGCTGGACCTCGGCGGCGGCTACGGCATCGCCTACACCCCGGTGGACACCCCGCGCCCGCCCGCGGAGATTGCCCGGGCGATGGCCGCCGTCGTCCGCGCCAAGGTGGCCGAGCTGGGCATCACCGCACCGCGGATTTCGATCGAGCCCGGACGCGCGATCGTGGGCACCAGCACCTTCACGCTCTACGAGGTCGGCACCCTGAAAACCGTGCGGGTGGACGCGGCGGCGCCCGCCGGCGGCGCCGAAGGCTTGGATAACGTTACGTACCCCCGCCGCTATGTGTCGGTGGACGGCGGCATGAGCGATAACGCCCGCCCGGTGCTGTACGACGCGGATTATTCGGCGGTCCTGGCTTCGCGCAGCTCCACCGCGGCCCCGCAGCTGTCCCGCGTGGTGGGCAAACATTGCGAGAGCGGCGACATAGTTGTTAGAGATGTATACCTGCCCGAGGACGTGGCAGCCGGTGATCTGCTCGCTGTACCGGGGACCGGCGCCTACTGCTGGGTCCTCTCAAGCAATTACAACTATCTGGCCCGTCCGGGCGTTGTTGCCCTGCGCGACGGAGCAGCCCGGCTGATTGTCCGCGGGGAGACCGAAGCCGATCTGTTGAACCGCGACATGGGAGTCTGAATGACGCAAATGCGTACCTTGAAAATGGCCCTGCTGGGCTGTGGCAACGTCGGGGCCCAGGTAGCGCGGATTCTCATTGACGACGCCGACGCCCTGGCCTCCCGCACCGGTGCCCGCCTGGAGCTCAGCGGCATCGCTGTGCGCACCCCAGGCGCCCGCCGCGACGTCGAACTGCCGGCGGACCTGTTCACCACCGACGCCGAGTCCCTGGTCAAGGACGCGGACCTGGTGATCGAACTGATGGGCGGCATCGAGCCGGCGCGCAGCCTGATCCTCACCGCCATCCGGCACGGCGCCTCCGTGGTCACCGGAAACAAGGCCCTGCTGGCCCAGGACGGCCCCACCCTCTACGAGGAGGCGGACAAGGCCGGCGTACAGCTCTCCTACGAGGCCGCCGTCGCCGGCGCGATCCCCATCCTGCGTCCCATCCGGGACAGCCTCTCCGGGGACCGGATCACCCGCGTCCTGGGAATCGTCAACGGCACCACCAACTTCATCCTCGACCAGATGGACAGTACGGGCGCGCAGTTCGCCGATGCCCTCGCCGAGGCCCAGCGGCTCGGCTACGCGGAGGCGGATCCCACGGCCGACGTCGAGGGCCTCGACGCCGCGGCGAAGGCCGCCATCCTGGCCTCCCTGTCCTTCCACACCCGCTTCGCCCTGGAAGACGTGTACTGCGAGGGCATCACCGGCGTCACCGCGGCCGACATCGCCGCGGCCAAGGACGCCGGGTTCGTCATCAAGCTCCTCGCCATCGCCGAGAAGCTGGGCGGCTCCGGCACGGAAACTGAAGGCACCGAGGGAGTCTCGGTGCGCGTGCACCCCACCCTGCTGCCCCGCGAACACCCGCTGGCCGCCGTCCGCGGCGCCTTCAACGCGGTATTCATCGAGGCCGAGAACGCCGGCGAGCTGATGTTCTACGGCCAGGGCGCCGGCGGCACCCCCACCGCGTCCGCCGTGCTCGGTGACCTGGTGTCCGCGGCCCGGCGGATCGTCCTGGGCGGCCCCGGCCGCACCGAGACCACCACCGGACACGTGCCCGCGCTGCCCATCGACGCCGCCGTCACCAGCTACTACATCGGCCTGGACGTGGCGGACCAGCCCGGCGTGCTTGCGCGGATCGCGCAGCTGTTCGCCGAACACGGCGTCTCGATCGAAACCATGCGGCAGACAGTGCACCGCGAACCGTCCTCTCCGGCCACCTCGGCGGAGCTGCGGATCGTCACGCACCGCGCCAGCGAGGCCGCCCTCGCGGCCACCGTCCAGGCCGTCAAGGGCCTGGACGTCATCAATTCAGTCACATCCGTACTGCGGGTAGAAGGGGTCTAAGTGGCTCACCAATGGCGCGGAGTCATCCGCGAATACGCCGAACGCCTGCCGGTCACCGAGGCCACGAAGGTCATCACCCTGGGTGAGGGCGGCACCCCGCTGGTCCACGCGCAGAAGCTCTCCGCGCTCACCGGCTGTACGGTCTACCTTAAGGTCGAGGGCATGAACCCCACCGGTTCCTTCAAGGACCGCGGCATGACTATGGCCATGACGGCCGCCGTCGCCGCCGGAGCCAAGGCCGTGGTGTGTGCCTCCACCGGCAACACCTCCGCCTCCGCGGCGGCTTACGCCACCTCCGCCGGCCTGCGCTGCGCCGTGCTGGTGCCCGAGGGCAAGATCTCCATGGGCAAGCTCAGCCAGGCGATCGCCCACGGCGCCACCCTGCTGCAGGTGGACGGCAATTTCGACGACTGCCTTGAGATCGCCCGGAAGCTGGGGGAGTCCTACCCGGTGTTCCTGGTGAACTCGGTCAACCCGGCCCGGATCGAGGGCCAGAAGACCGGTGCGTTCGAGGTGGTCGATTCCCTCGGTGACGCCCCGGACATCCACATCCTCCCGGTCGGCAACGCCGGCAACATCAGCGCGTACTGGAAGGGCTACAAGGAATACTCGGCGCCCTACGAGTCCGCCACCGCCGGGTCGCTGCCCGCCGTCGCCACCCGCACCCCGGTGATGTGGGGCTTCCAGGCCGCGGGTGCCGCGCCGTTCGTCGCCGGCCACCCGATCACCGAACCGGACACCATCGCCACGGCCATCCGGATCGGCAACCCCGCCTCCTGGGAGACTGCCGTCGCCGCCCGGGACGAATCCGGCGGCGTGATCGAGGCCGTGACCGACGACGAAATCCTCGCCGCGCACCGCTGGCTGTCCGCCCGCGAGGGCGTCTTCGTCGAGCCCGGCTCCGCGGCCGGCGTCGCGGGCCTGATCAAGAAGCACGAGGCAGGCGAGGTCCCGGCCGGCAAGACGATCGTCATCACCGTCACCGGCCACGGCCTGAAGGACCCGCAGTGGGCACTCCGCACCGAGGATGGCGGCGACGTCCAGCCGGTGAAGGTCGCCAACGACGTCGTCACCGTCGCCGCGGAACTGGGACTGGAAGAGCACTAGCAGTGGAGACCACCCTCACCGTCCCGGCGGAGTCCGCCGCCGACACGCCCACGGTGGCGGCCGGACAGTCCGTCACCGTCCGGGTCCCGGCCACCAGTGCCAACCTGGGCCCCGGCTACGACAGCCTGGGCCTGGCCCTGTCGCTCCACGACACCCTGACGGTGGAGACCCTCGACAGCGGGGAACTGGAATTCGACCTCAGCGGCGAGGGGGCGGACACGTTGCCGCGCGACGCCAGCCACCTGGTGGCCCGGGCGCTGACTGAGGCACTGCACCGGCTCGGATACCGGCACGCCGGCCTCCGGATCACCGCGGACAACGTCAACCCGCACGGGCGGGGGCTCGGGTCCTCGGCCGCCGCGGTGGTGGCGGCAGCCTCGGCGGCCAACGCCCTGGTCCCGGCCGCGGACCGTCGCGGCAAGGACTGGATCCTGCAGTTCACCTCCACCCTGGAGGGGCACCCGGACAACGTCGCACCCGCCATTTTCGGCGGACTAGCGCTGTCATGGCAGGACAGTGACCAGTACAGCAGCACCTGCGCCGTCGTGCACGCGGACATCGTTCCCGTGGTGGCCGTTCCTGACTACGAACTGTCCACCGAGGCGGCCCGGGCGCTGCTGCCGGCGTCCGTGGGGCACCATGCCGCGGCCATGAACTCCGGCCGCGCCGCGCTCCTGATCCACGCCCTGACCCAGAGCCCCGCCTTCCTGCTGCCCGGCACCGAGGACTACCTGCACCAGAGCTACCGGGCCCAGGCCATGCGCCCCAGCGCGGACCTGATTGCCGCCCTGCGCCGCGCCGGCCACGCCGCCGTCGTCTCCGGTGCCGGACCCACGGTCCTGGTGCTCGCCGACGGTGCGGAGCGGGCGGCAGAGGCGCAGGCCTTCATCGCCGAGTACACCGCGGCCAACACGCCGGGCGTGTCCTGGCGCGTGATGACGCTGGCCGTGGACAGTGAAGGTGCTAAAGTGGAAGTGCACCGGCGGTAATCACGCTAGCTTTTTCAAAAAGACCGCGATGTCGGCCACGTTGCCCACTCTCATCTTTCACTGCGCAATATTTTCCGGTGCCACCTGCTTCCGTCTGGCGCAGGACGATACAGAAGCACTCTGTACCCCTGAAAAGTCAGCCGGCCGTTCCTCCATTTCGGAACGTGTCCTGGTGTAGCAGTATCCGGCCCTGCCGGCCGGTTTGAGTCCGGCAAGGCCGCAAATCCCGGCTGCAGATCTGAACTGCAGCCCAGATCAATCACCGCGTCCAGCTCCTAGCCTGGACGCCGTCGAGGGGGAAGGATCCTTCGTGACCGAAACCACCGAGCTGTCTCCAGCTGTGGACTCATCATCTTCTGCTGCTTCGGCAGCACCCGCCAAGAGCAGCGGCCTCGCCGGCCTGAAGCTCGCCCAGCTGCAGGCCTTGGCCAGCCAGCTGGGAATCTCCGGGGGTTCCCGGATGCGTAAGGGCGATCTGGTGACCGCCATCTCCGCCCACCGCGCCGGCACCCCGGTCGGCAAGGCCCCCGCCGCTGCCGACAAGGCCAGCGACAACGGAATCATCTCCAACGCCGCTGTTGCGTCGAACGGCGCTTCTTCCAACGGCGCTGCTTCTTCCAACGTTGCCGAGGCCCCGGCGCAGGAGAACCCGCGTGCCCGCCGCGGCCGCAGCCGCCGCGCCGGCAGCGACGGCATCATCAGCACCGCCACCGAGTCTCCCGCCGCCGTGGAAGCCCAGCCGGCCGTCGAGGCCGCCCCGGCCGAACAGCCCGCCGAGACCAACGACCGCGCCCGCCAGCCGCGGACCCGCAACCGCCGCCGCGGCGAAGCCGCCGCCCAGGCTGCCGGCCAGGCCGAGACCGCAGAGGCTCCGGCCGAGCAGCCCGCCGCCGAGCAGCGCCAGCAGCCCGAGCAGCGTCAGGCCGAGCAGGGCAACGACGACGCCCAGCGCCGCGAGAACACCCGCGGCCGCGGCAACCGTGACGAGAACGCCGGACGCGAGAACGCCCGCGATAACAACCGGGACAACCGCGACAACAACGACGACAACGACGGCGGCAGCCGTCGGAACCGCCGCAACCGCCGTGACCGTAACGATCGCAACGACCGTAACGACCGCCAGGACAACAACCGTAACGACCGCTTCCGCGACCGCAACGAACGCCGCCGCGGCCGCAACCAGGGTCCCGACGTCGACGACGTCGAGGTCACCGAGGACGATGTCCTGCTGCCGGTCGCCGGCATCCTGGACGTGCTGGAGAACTACGCGTTTATCCGCACCTCCGGCTACCTGCCGGGCCCGAACGACGTCTACGTCTCGCTCGCCCAGGTCAAGAAGTACAACCTGCGCAAGGGCGACGCCGTCGTCGGCGCCATCCGCGCCCCGCGCGAAGGCGAAGACCGCAGCAACCAGCAGTCCGCCCGCCAGAAGTTCAACGCGCTGGTCCGCGTCACCTCGGTGAACGGCAAGACCGCCGAGGAACTCAAGGACCGCGTGGAGTTCGCCAAGCTGGTGCCTCTCTACCCGTCCGAGCGGCTGCGCCTCGAAACCGACCCCAAGAAGATCGGCCCCCGCGTTATCGACCTGGTGGCCCCGATCGGCAAGGGCCAGCGCGGCCTGATCGTCTCCCCGCCGAAGGCCGGCAAGACCCTGATCCTGCAGTCCATCGCGAACGCCATCACCACGAACAACCCTGAGGTCCACCTCATGATGGTTCTGGTCGACGAGCGTCCCGAAGAAGTCACGGACATGCAGCGCACCGTCAAGGGCGAGGTCATCGCCTCCACCTTCGACCGTCCGGCCGACGACCACACCACCGTGGCCGAACTCTCCATCGAACGCGCCAAGCGCCTCGTCGAGATGGGCATGGACGTGGTGGTCCTGCTGGACTCCATGACCCGCCTGGGCCGTGCCTACAACCTGGCCGCGCCGGCCTCCGGCCGCATCCTCTCCGGTGGCGTGGACTCGGCGGCGCTCTACCCGCCGAAGCGCTTCTTCGGTGCCGCCCGCAACATCGAAAACGGCGGCTCGCTCACCATCCTGGCCACCGCTCTCGTCGAGACCGGCTCCAAGATGGACGAGGTCATCTTCGAAGAGTTCAAGGGCACCGGCAACATGGAGCTCCGCCTGTCCCGCCAGCTGGCGGACAAGCGCATCTTCCCGGCCGTGGACGTCAACGCCTCCGGCACCCGTCGTGAGGAAAACCTGCTTTCGCCCGAGGAAGTCAAGATCATGTGGAAGCTGCGCCGCGTCCTCTCCGGTCTCGAAACGCAGCAGAGCCTTGAGCTGCTGACCAACAAGATCCGGGAGACCCAGAGCAACGTCGAGTTCCTCATGCAGGTGCAGAAGACGACGCTTGGTGCGAAGTCCGATAACGACAAGTAGCTGAGTACAAGGCGGGGTGCCGGAACTCCCGCGCGGTGAGCCGCGTGGGTTTCCGCCCCCGCCTTCGCCGTTCGGTTTTGCCGCCCCCGCCCCTCCGCCGGGGGGGGGGGGGGGGGGCCGCCCCGGGGGGGTGAAGGGGGGGGGGGGGGGGGGGTTGGGGGTAGGCCCGGCCCGCCCCCCGCGGTGGGCGGCCCAACCCATATTTAGACCAGTTTGTGGC
>NZ_JBFBKP010000038.1:0-40003 GCF_040702285.1 Arthrobacter sp. NPDC080086 | reverse complement strand
TCACTTCCTCCATTTTCGTTCCGTAACCCGCCGGGTCCCGGCGGGGGGGCGCCCATATATTACACAACAAAAACGCGGGCGGCGCGCCGGGGATGGGGCTCCCCCCTGCCCGCCCCGCCGGAATCAGGGACTAGCTTTGGTTGAAGAAGGAGGCCGTGGTCTCGCTGGCCTTCTTGTCGTCGCCGATCACCTCGACGTAGGAGGGCGAGAGCAGGAACACCTTGTTGGTGACCCGTTCGATGCTGCCCCGGAGGCCGAAGACCAGTCCGGCGGAGAAATCGACCAGCCGCTTGGCGTCCGCCTCCCCCATGTCCGTGACGTTCATGATCACCGGGATGCCGTCGCGGAAGCTCTCACCGATCAGCTTCGCGTCGTTGTAGGACCGCGGGTGGATCGTGGTGATCTGCCGGAGGCCGGAGGTCTCTTCGCGGCTGGCGGCCGCTCGCTTGATGGGTGTCACGGGTGCGCGGTATTCCTCTTCGGCGGCATAGGGCTCTTCCCGGGGGGCTTCGCGGACGGGGGCCGGGGCGCGGCGCTCCTCGCGGTCGTGCTCCATAGGTTCGTCCTCATCCTTGTGCGGGGTGTGATGGTCAGACTCGTAGTGTTCATCGCCGTCGGCGAGCCCAAGATAGATCATTGTCTTGCGCAGAGCGCCAGCCATGGGTCCACTCCTAATCGTGTCAGTATTGCCCCGCCATTACCTTCCAATACGTTGAACCTACCGCACGGCCGGACGCGGACCGAGAATATCGGAGCCAATTCGCAGGTGTGTCGCCCCGTGCCGGATCGCGGCCTCCAGGTCCTGGCTCATTCCCGCGGAAATGCCGCTGGCCTGCGGAAAGTCTGCGCGCAGCGCCGCGGCGATGCCGGCGAGTTTTTCGAACGCGGGTTCGGGCGGTGCGCCGAGCGGTGCGACGGCCATGACGCCGGCCAGCCGAAGGCCGGGCGCGTCGGCGAGTTGGGCGGCGAGCTCCGGCACAGTCGCGGGCAGCGCGCCGCCGCGGTTGCCGTCGGCGTCGTCGGCCAAGCTGACCTGGATGAAGCAGTCGAGGTCGTCCCGGCCGGTGCTGCCCTGTTCTACGGCGATTGCCTTGGCGAGGGCGGTTGCCAGCTGCGGCCGGTCCACGGAGTGTACGGCGGCGGCGTAGCGGACCACGGACTTGGCCTTGTTGGTCTGGAGCTGGCCGATGAAGTGCCAGCGGAGGGCCAGGGCGGAAAGTTCGGCCGCCTTCTCCGCGGCCTCCTGGTCGCGGTTTTCGCCGACGTCGGTGACGCCCAGGGAGGCCAGGCGTGCCACGTCGGCGGCGGGGTGGAACTTGGTGACCACGATCAGCTGGGGCAGGTCGGCACCACGGCCGGCGGCCTCCGCGGCCGAGGCGATGCGCCGGCGGACGGCGGTGAGCCGTTCGGAGAGCTGCGCGGTGCGGGGATCCGCCCCGGGATCCGGGGCCGGTGCTCCGCTCATGCCGCGGCCCAGACCAGGCCGGCGAAGCGCCCGATGGAGGCGTCCCGGCGGTAGGAGAAGAGCTCAGGGTCTTCGAGCGTGCAGCCTCCGTTGTACATGACCTCGACGCCGGCGGCCTCGAGCTGGCTCCGCACCCCGGCGGGGAGGTCGAGCCCGGGGGTTCCCTGCACGGTGGTGGTCCAGGTGGCGGGGACGGCGGCGGCCACCTCCTCGCGGAGCTCCGCGGGCACCTCGTAGCAGCGGCCGCAGACGGAGGGGCCGATCCAGGCCCGGATCGTCCCGGCACCGAGGGCGCGCATCCGGTCCACGGCGGCGGGGACGACCCCGGCGGCGGTGCCCGGACGGCCGGCGTGGGCGACGCCGAAGACGGGGGCCGGGGCTCCGGCGCCGTCCTCCGCGGCCCGCTCCCCCACGAGGACGACCGGCACGCAGTCCGCCACCATCACGGCCAGCGGCGCGCCGGCAGAGACCAGGGCGTCGGCGGTGGGCGCGGCACCCTGGCCGGCGTCCGCGGGGATCTCGGCGACGTCGTTGCCGTGCACCTGGTTCATGAAGGAGAACCCGTCCGGGCCCACGCCGGCCTCCGCCGCGAGGTCCTGCCGTCGCCTGCGCACCTCGGCGGGGTCGTCGCCGACGTGCAGGGCCAGGTTGCCGGCCGCCGCGTTCGTGAAGGCAACCCACACGCCGGGGCTCACCTCTGCCCGCCAGGAAAACACGTATCTCACCACTGTTCCGGTTGTTGCTGTCTTTCGTGAGCGGATGTCCTCCGCTCCCACCACGGTACCCGCCCGCAACGAAGCATGGCACCGCCGGGGCGGTGCCATGCTGGGTACTGCGGGTGGTGCCGGTGGCCTACTTCAGGAAGTCGGGGACGTCCAGGTCATCGGAGTGGCGGCCGGACAGGTCCGGCTCCACGACCGAGGGCAGGTCCACGTCGAAGCCCGAATCGGCGGGTACGGCGGCGGGACGCTGCTGGCCCCAGCTGCTCAGGCCCGAAGCGCCGACGCCGGCGTGCATCGGCTGCGCCGGGGCGGAGGCCGGAGCCTGGGCCGGGGCGGGAGCCGGTGCGGCCTGACGCACGGGGGCCGGCTGGGACTGGTCCATCGACGGCGAGGTCGCCTTGACGTCGTCGAAGCCGGCGGCGATGACGGTGACGCGGGCCTCGTCGCCGAGGGCGTCGTCGATCACGGCGCCGAAGATGATGTTGGCCTCCGGGTGCGCGACCTCCTGCACCAGGCGGGCCGCCTCGTTGATTTCGAACAGGCCCAGGTCGGACCCGCCCTGGATGGAGAGCAGGACGCCGTGGGCGCCGTCGATCGAGGCCTCCAGCAGCGGCGAGGCGATGGCGAGCTCGGCTGCCTTGACGGCACGGTCCTCGCCGCGGGCCGAGCCGATGCCCATCAGGGCCGAACCGGCGCCCTGCATGACGGACTTGACGTCGGCGAAGTCGAGGTTGATCAGGCCGGGGGTGGTGATCAGGTCCGTGATGCCCTGGACACCGGAGAGCAGCACCTGATCGGCGGAGCGGAACGCGTCCAGCACCGAGACGTTGCGGTCGCTGATCGAGAGCAGCCGGTCGTTCGGGATGACGATGAGGGTATCGACCTCGTCGCGCAGGGCGTCGATGCCGGCCTCGGCGGAACCGGCGCGGCGCCGGCCCTCGAAGGTGAACGGGCGGGTGACGACGCCAATGGTCAGGGCGCCGAGGGACCGGGCGATGCGGGCCACGACGGGCGCGCCGCCGGTGCCGGTGCCGCCGCCTTCGCCGGCGGTCACGAAGACCATGTCCGCGCCGCGGAGCACCTCTTCGATTTCATCGGCGTGGTCCTCGGCGGCCTGGCGGCCCACCTCGGGGTTCGCGCCGGCTCCGAGACCACGGGTCAGCTCGCGTCCGACGTCGAGCTTGACGTCGGCATCGGACATCAGCAGCGCCTGCGCGTCGGTGTTGATTGCGATGAATTCGACGCCGCGAAGTCCCACCTCAATCATGCGGTTGACTGCGTTCACGCCACCGCCGCCGATGCCGACGACCTTGATGACGGCCAAGTAATTCTGCGGAGCTGCCACGTTACGTGTCCCTTGTTCGTGTTCTATTGCGAAATCTGATGGAGTCCAGCTTGAAAGGCTAACCTTAACCTTCGACTTGAGGGTTATAGTTATGTCAACTAACTCGTAGTTGGAACGCTATTGGCTAGGCCGGGGACATTCAATGACCGGCTCAGCGTGTCGCGCTAATACCGGCTAAATGGCGAATCTCCCCGGCCGGCCGTCAGCGGGTGACGGGGTGGCGCGGGACGCTGACGTCGTAGACCTTGACCGGGTTCTTGGGGTCCGCCGGCGCCTTCAGCAGGGCGGCCAGGACCCGGGCCTTGAGGTCCTTCTCCCCCGCGTTCCCCCAGACGATTGTCTGCCCGTCCACGAGCTTCAGTTCCACGGCGTCCACGGACTTGGCGGAGGCGTCGGAGAGCCGGGCGAGGATGTCCGGCGGCAGCGCGCCGAGTACGCCGGTGATGGCGTGGAACAGGTCCTGCGGCAGCGCCCCTCCCCCGCCGTCGATGACGGGAAGCTTCACCGCCGCGGCATCCGGCGCGGTTCCGAGCGGAACCCCGTCCGGGTCCACCAGCTGGAAGGCCTCGCCCTGCTTGAGCAGGGCCACCGGGACACGCTCGACGATGGTCACCTGCAGGGTCGACGGCGGCCGGGCCTGGCTGGTCACGGACTTGACCTGCACCAGAGGCTGCAGCAGCGCGGTGACGTCCCGGTCGCTGACCTGGGGCAGGGGCTTGCCCTGCAGCGGTGCCAGCGCGGCCTGGATCTGGTCCTGGCTGAGCATCCTGGTGCCCTGCACGGTCACCGTGCGGACTGCGAGCCACGGCGAATAGACGGCGGCGGCGATGACCCCCGCGATCAGGACCGCGACGACGGCGATGGTGCCGAGGACGATCCGGCGCCGCCGCCGGGCCTTCGGTTCGGGGAAGGCCAGGACCTTGCCGGGCGCCGGCTCCGGCGCCGGGCTCGCGGACGTGCCCGGTCCCTGGTCCGACTTCGTCGCCGAGATGACGCCGGGGCGGGACGCCGGGGCGCCGTCCCGGCCCGAACTGCCCTGGTTTGGGCTGCCCTGAGTCGAACTACGCTGAGTCGAACTGCGCGGCGCGGGCGGGTAGCCGGGCCGGCGGGAGCTAGGCACCGGGGATCCCGGCGGTGAGCGCCTCCACCAGCAGCGGCCCGTACGCGGTGACGTCGCCGGCGCCGGCGGTGAGGACGATGTCGCCGGGGCCTGCGGCGGCCAGCACGGCCTGGACCGCGTCGGCGCCGGGTCCCACCAAGTGCCCGTTGGGGCCCAGGTGGTCGGCGATCAGCTGGCTGGTGACCCCGGGGATGGGGTCTTCGCGGGCCGGGTAGATGTCCAGGACCCAGGCGGTGTCCGCGGCGTTGAGGGCCTCGGCGAACTCCCGGGCGAATTCCCGGGTCCGGGAGAACAGGTGCGGCTGGAAGAGCACGTGGACCCGGTGATCGCCGGCCACCGAGCGGGCCGCGGCCAGGGCGGCGCGGACCTCCGTGGGGTGGTGGGCGTAGTCGTCGTAGACGCGGACGCCGCAGCCCTCGCCCTTGTACTCGAAGCGGCGGGCCGCGCCGGTGAAGTTTCCCAGCGCGGCGGCGGCGGCGTTCAGCGCGTTGTGCCGGCCGGGGACCTGGAGTTCGACGTCGTAGCGTCCGGTGACGGTCTCCAGCGTGAGGGCGCCACGGCCGCCGTCGTGCAGGATCACGTCGGACTCCGGGGAGGTGCCGTAGAGGAGCACGCGGGTGGTGCCGCGTTCGCGGGTGCGCCGGGCGAGGTCCCGGGCGCCGTCGTCGTCGGCGCAGGCGACCAGCAGGCCGTCGGCCGGAAGCAGGGCGGTGAAGCGGTCAAAGGATTCGTAGACGGCCTCGGCGGTGCCGTAGTGGTCCAGGTGGTCCGGTTCGACGTTGGTGACCACCTCGATCTGCGGGCGGTAGTTCAGGAATGAGGCATCGGATTCGTCCGCCTCGGCGATGAACACCGGCGAGGACCCGGAGGCGGCGTTCACGCCGAGCGCCGGGACGTTCGCGCCGATGGCGAAGGAGGGGTCCAGGCCGGCGCCCTGCAGCAGCACGGTGATCATGGAGGTGGTGGTGGACTTGCCGTGGGTGCCGGCGACCGCGACGGCGGTGTCCCGGGCCATGGCGGCGGCTAGGGCCTCGGAGCGGTGCAGCACGGGGAGCCCGGCGGCCCTGGCGGCGGCCAGTTCGGGGTTGTCGGCGCGGATCGCTGACCCGGCCACCACGGTCTGGGCGTCGCCGAGGTTTGCCGCGTCGTAGCCGACGGCGATCCGGGCGCCGGCGGCGGCGAGGTCGGCCATCACCGGTAGGTCCTTGGCGTCGGAGCCGCTGACGGGCACGCCGCGGGCCACCATGATGCGGGCGACGGCGGACATGCCGACGCCGCCGATGCCGATGAAGTGGACCCGCCCCAGCGACTCCTGGGTGCGTTTGGCCGCCTGGCCGGTGCCGGTTTCCTGTGCCATTGCTTTACCGCTTCCTGCCGTGCCGGTCACTGCTTGTCCTGCGTCGTGGGGTCTGTGGTCGGGTCCGGATGTGTAGTGTCCGCGCCGGCGGCCTCGAGCACCAGGGCGGCCATCCGCCGGTCCGCGTCGCGGATGCCGAACTGCTCCGCCGCGTGCGCCATCCGGTCCAGCCGCGCCGGGTCGCCCAGGAGCGGGAGGATGGTGCCGGTGATCCACGCGGCGTCGAAGGCGGCGTCGTCGACCAGCAGCGCCGCCCCGGCGTCGACCAGTCCGGCGGCGTTTAGGGCCTGCTCGCCGTTGCCGATGGGCAGCGGCACGAACACCGCGGGGAGCCCGACGGCGGCCACCTCGCAGACGGTCGCGGCACCCGCGCGGGCCAGCAGCAGGTCGGCGGCGGCGTAGGCGAGTTCCATGCCGTCGATGTATTCGACCTGGCGGTAACCCGGTGCCTCGAGGAGGCGGCCCCGGGCGTCGTGGACGGCTTTGTCCCGGCCGGTGATGTGCAGCGTCTGGATGCCGGCGGCGCCGAGGGCGTCCGCAGCGGCGGCGATCGCCCGATTGATGCTCTGGGCGCCGGAGGAACCCCCGGTGACGATCAGGGTGGGCTTGTCCTGCTCCAGACCCAGCGCTGAGCGGGCAGCGGCGCGCGCGCCGGCCCGGTCCAGCCCGGAGATCTCGCGGCGCATGGGCATGCCGACGTGGCGGGCGCCGCGCAGCCTGGTGGCCGCGAAGGCAACGGCGACGTGCCGGCTCAGGCGGGCGCCCACCCGGTTGGCCAGGCCCGGGCGGGTGTTGGCCTCGTGGACCACGATGGGGATCTTTCGCCGCCACGCCGCAAGGTAGAGCGGAGTGCAGACGTAGCCGCCGACGCCCACCAGTACATCGGCCCGGGCGTCGTCCAGGATGACGCCGGCCTGCCGGACGGCGCCGGCAAGCTTGCCCGGCAGCTGCAGGAGCGCCTTGGACGGCTTGCGCGGGAAGGGCACGCGGTCCACGGTGGCGAGGTCCAGCCCGGCGGCGGGCACAAGCCGGGTTTCCATGCCGCCGGGGGTGCCGACGGCCAGCAGGGCGGCGTCCGGCCGTGCCTCCTTGACGGCGTTGGCGATCGCCAGCAGCGGGCTGATGTGGCCGGCGGTGCCGCCGCCGGCCAGGACGACGGAGAGGGGCGGTGGGGTCTTCATCAGGTCTGGGTACGCTTCCGTGCGGGGTTCTTGGGGCTGGGGGTCCGGGTGCCGGCGGGCCGGGTGGCCGGCGCCGTCGGGGTCGGGCTGGCGGGCTTCGCGCCGGCTTGCTTCGTGCCGGCTTGCTTAGTGTCTGCCTGCTTCGTCCCCGGGGGCTTGCGGGTGGCTGTTGCGGGGGCGGCCGCTTTGGCGGCGGCAGGCCTCGCCGTGGAGAACTTGGCGGGCGCCGTCGCCGTCGTCGTCGTCTCCCCCTCGCGCCGGGCCACGACCCTGCGGCGCAGGATCCGGGTGAACCCGGCGGGGCCGAAGCGGAGCAGACCCTTGGGCTGCATGTCCGGCGCCATCTGCGCCCGTGCGAGGGACAGGACGACGCCGACGGCGCTGAGGGACATGAGGAGCGCCGAGCCGCCATAGGAGATGAACGGCAGCGGCAGGCCAATCACGGGCAGCAGGCCGGTAACGACGGCCATGTTGACCGTTGCCTGTCCCAGCAGCCAGACCATGATGGCGCCGGCCAGGACGCGGTGGAACAGGTCCTGCTGGGCCACCACCACGCGGTAGATCGCGGTGCCGAGGACGGCGAAGAGGATCAGGACTACGATCGTGCCGATGAGGCCGAGTTCCTCGCCGATGATCGCGAAGATGAAGTCGTTATGGGCCTCGGGGATCCAGCTGTATTTCTGCCGGCTCTGGCCCAGGCCCACGCCGAACCAGCCGCCGGAGGCCAGTCCGTAGAGGCCGTTGGTGGACTGGTAGTTCAGGTCCGAGCCGTCGGAGCAGGTCTGCCCGGTCCAGGAGAGGATGCGGCACATGCGGTTGGGGCTGGTCACGGCCAGGACGGCGGTGCCGATCGCCAGCGCCACGCCGGCGATCCCGAACAGGTACAGCCGGACCCCGGCGAAGAACAGCCCGGCGGCCATGATGATCATGATGATCATGGCGGTACCGAGGTCGTTGCCGGCCAGGATCAGGCCCAGGATGGCGGCGGCGCCGGGGAATACCACGGGGACAACCACGTGCCGCCACTGGCTGAGGAACGCGGCCTTGCGGTTCAGCACCGTGGCCATCCAGAGCGCCAGCGCCAGCTTTGCGGCCTCGGAGGGCTGGAAGGTGAAGGGGCCGACGTCGATCCAGTTCTGGTTGCCCAACGTGCTGCGGCCGATCAGGAGCACCAAGCCCAGCAGGAGGATGGCCAGGAAGATGGCCGGCCAGGCGAAGCGCTTGAGCCAGACGACGTTCACCCGGGAGAGGACGAACATGACGAAGACGCCGATCGCCGCGAAGAGTCCCTGCTTCAGCGCCGCCGAATAGGGTGACTCCCCCGCGGCGATGGACTCGACGCTGGAGGCCGAGAGGACCATCATGATGCCGATCGCCGTGAGCGCCAGCGTCGATCCAAGGATCAGGTAGTAGGTGGAGCCGTTCCGGGACCGGCCGTTGCCCTCGAGGGCGGACCAGAACATCCGGTACCAGCCGCGGAGGCGGCCGGCGGCGGCCGTGCCGCCGGAGATTGCCGTGGCGGGACGGGTGGGCGTGCTGACCATTGCTACTCCTCGGTGGTCTGAGCCTGCCCTTCCACGAGCTCGCGGACAGCTTCGATGAAGGCGTCGCCACGGTGAGCATAGGAAGAGAACTGATCCATGGACGCAGCTGCCGGGGCCAGGAGCACAGTGTCCCCCGGGGCGGCCAGCTGTGCGGCGGACGCTACGGCCTGGGCCATCACAGTCTCGCCAAAAATCGGCGAGGGGGCTGCGTCGGCGTCGGCCGGTCCGGCAGTCTGCTCCTTTTCAGTCTCACCCTTGGCGTGGCCGATCACCGGGACATCCGGCGCGTGTCGCTCGAGCGAGGCCAGCAGGTCCGAGGAGTCGGCCCCGATCAGCACCACGGCCTTGAGCCTGGCGGCGTTGTCGCGCACCAGTGAGTCGTAATTCACACCCTTGGACAGGCCGCCGGCGATCCAGATGACGTGCTCGAACGCGGCCAGCGAGGCGGCAGCGGCGTGCGGGTTGGTGGCCTTGGAGTCGTTGATCCAGAGCACCCCGCCCTGCTTCGCGACCGGCTGGATGCGGTGGTCTCCCGGGAGGTAGTTCTGCAGGCCCTCCCGGACGGCGGCGGGCGCCACCCCGTAGGCCCGGACCAGGGCGGCCGCGGCGAGGGCGTTGGCCACCATGTGCCGCGGGGCCACCGGTCCGAGGTCGCTCATGGCGGCGAGCTCGGCGGCGCTGTCCTTGCGTTCGGCGATGAAGGCGCGGTCGACGAGGAGGCCCTCGACGACGCCCACCATGCTGATCGCCGGGGTCAGGGTGGTGAAGGCGACGGCACGGCAGCCCTCGACGACGTCGGCGTCCTCGACCATCCGCTCGGTCTCGATCTGCTCGGCGTTGTAGACGCAGGCCTTCTGGGTCCGTTCGTAAACCTTGGCCTTGTCCGCGAGGTAGGAGTCGTAGGAGCCGTGCCAGTCCACGTGGTCCTCGGCGACGTTGAGGCACACGCTGGCCACCGGGGAGATGGAGTGGCTCCAGTGCAGCTGGAAGCTGGAGAGTTCCACGGCGAAGACGTCGTAGTCCACCGGGTCGCGCAGCGCGTCCAGGATGGGGGTGCCCACGTTGCCGACGGCGATCGCCTTCAGGCCGGCGGCCTGCAGCATCGACTCGGTCAGGCCCACCGTGGTGGTCTTGCCGTTGGTGCCGGTGATGGTGATCCAGTCGGCGGTCTTGCGGCCCTCACGGACGCGGACCCGCCAGGCGAGTTCGACGTCGCCCCAGATGGGGATGTGCGCCCGCGCGGCGGCGGCGAGCAGGGCCTGGTCCGGGCGCCAGCCCGGGGACGTGACGATCAGGTCCGGCTTCTGGCCGTCCACGGTAGGTACGGAGTTGACGGCGTCCTCGCCGAGCAGCACGCCGGCCGCGCCGACGATCTTCAGTGTGTCCGCCTGGGCCAGGGCCTTGGGGGTCTCGGCGGCGTCCACCACCACCACGCGTGCGCCCAGTTCGATCAGGGTGTCCGCGGCGGCGAAGCCGGAGATGCCGATGCCGGTCACCACCACGCGCAGGCCGGCCCAGTCGGCGTCCCAGCTGGTGAGCCCGTCCAGCCGGGGCGAGCTGGCGAGGGGTTCGGGAATCGTGCCGATCACAGCAGTACCACCCATTCCGCGTAGAAGATGCCGAGGCCGGCGGCGACGAACAGTCCGCAGAGGATCCAGAACCGGACCACGACCGTGACCTCGGCCCAGCCCTTGAGTTCGAAGTGGTGCTGCAGCGGCGCCATCTTGAAGAACCGCTTGCCCTTGGTGATCTTGAAGTAGCCCACCTGGATGATGACCGAGAGGGTGATCAGGACGAACAGGCCGCCGATGAAGGCCAGCAGCAGTTCGGTGCGGGACAGGATGGCGAAGCCGGCCACGGCGCCGCCGATCGCGAGCGAGCCGGTGTCTCCCATGAAGATCTTGGCCGGGGAGGTGTTCCACCAGAGGAAGCCCACCAGGGCCGCGCTGAGGATGGCCGCCAGCAGGGCCAGGTCCAGCGGGTCGCGGACGGTGTAGCAGCCGCCGCCGGCCTGCCGGGGCGAGCCGCAGGACTGGTTGCTCTGCCAGATCCCGATCAGCGTGTAGGCGCCGAAGACCATCACGGAGGCGCCGGCGGCGAGGCCGTCCAGGCCGTCGGTGAGGTTCACGCCATTGGTCGCGGCGGTGACGATCAGGTTGGACCAGAGGACGAACAGGATCGCTCCCACCACGGTGCCGCCGAAGGCGAGGTTGAGCCAGGGAATGTCGCGGACAAGGGAGATTTGGTACGACGCAGGGGTGACTCCGTTCTCGTCCGGGAAGGTCAGGGCGAGGACGGCGAAGATGATGCCGACCGCGGCCTGGAGGATGAGCTTGGCCTTGGCGTTCAGGCCCAGGCTGCGCTGGGCGGAGATCTTGATGAAGTCATCCAGGAAGCCCACCAGGCCCATGCCCACCATGAGGAAGAGCAGGAGCATGGCCGAGGCGGTGGGTCCCGGCGAGGCCGGGTTCATCCACCACATCACCAGGTGCGTGGCGAAGTAGGCGATCAGCACGCCCACCACCACGACGGCGCCGCCCATGGTGGGGGTGCCGCGCTTGGTGTGGTGCGAGGTGGGGCCGTCGTCGCGGATGAACTGCCCGTAGCCCTTGCGGACCAGGAAGCGGATGAAGAGCGGGGTACCGAGGAAGGACAGCAGCAGTGCCAGTCCGGAGCCCATCAGCAGTGCGATCACGGCAGGGTGCTCCCGTCGGTGGCAGGGGTGGCGTCCGGGCCGGTGCCCGGGGCGGCGTCCGGCGCCGGTGCAGCTAATGCTATCCGGTCCCCCAGGTGGCGCAGGCCAATGCTGTTGGAGGATTTGAAGAGGACCAGGTCGCCGGGTTCGAGCTCGGCCTGGAGGATCCCGAAGGCCTCCTCGACGTCCTCGGCGAAGATGCACTCGTCGCCCCAGGAACCCTCGTTGACGGCGGAGACGTAGAGGGCACGGGCTTCCCGGCCGATCACCAGGAGCCGGGAGATGTTGAGCCGGACCACCTGGGTGCCGACGGCGGTGTGCTCGCGGATGGAGTCCTCGCCCAGTTCCAGCATGGCGCCGAGTACGGCCCAGGTGCGCCGGCCGCGGCCGAGGTCGGCCAGGGTGCGGAGCGCGGCCCGCATCGACTCGGGGTTGGCGTTGTAGGCGTCGTTGATGATGGTGACGCCGTCGGCCCGTTCGGTGCGTTCCATCCGCCAGCGGCTTGCGGCGGTCTGGCTGCTGAGGGACGCGGCGATCTGCGCGCCGGGGATGCCGGCGGCGAACGCGGCGGACGCGGCGGCCAGCAGGTTGGTCAGGTGGTGGGCGCCGATCAGGCGGGCGGAGACGTGGTGCGTGCCGCCGTCGGGCAGCACGAGGTCGAATTCGGGGCTGCCGCCGGCGTTGAGCTCGACGTTGGTGGCGAGGACGCCCGCGCCGGTCTGCCCGGATTCGGCGGAGAAGCCCAGCACGGTGGCCTGGGTCCTGGCGGCCATGGCCGCAACGCGGGGGTCGTCGAGGTTGAGCACGGCGGTGCCGTCGGCCGAGAGGCCCTCGACCATTTCGCCCTTGGCGCGGGCGATGTTCTCGACGCCGCCGAATTCGCCGGCGTGGGCGGTGCCGACGCAGAGCACGACGCCGATCTCCGGGCGGACCATTTCGGCGAGGTAGGTGATGTGGCCGACGCCGGTGGCACCCATTTCGATGACGAGGTAGCGGGTGCCGAAGCCGGCCTTGAAGACGGTCAGCGGGACGCCGACCTCGCCGTTGTAGGAGCCCTGGGGCGCGACGGTTTCGCCGGAGCCGGAGAAGATGCCGGCCAGCAGGTCCTTGGTGGTGGTCTTGCCGGCGGAGCCGGTGATGCCCACCACGGTGAAGTCCTCGCCGGCGGCGGCGCGGTGCTGCCGGATCCGGCGTACGGCCTCGGCGGCGAGGGCGCCCATGGCAAGGACCGCGTCCTCGACGATCACGGCCGGGAAGGGCTTGCCGGCGGCGTCGGAGACGTCGCGCTCGGCCAGCGCCAGGACCGCGCCGCGGTCGAAGGCGGCGGCGACGAAGTCGTGCCCGTCGGCGGCCTCACCGGGCTTGGCCACGTAGAGGGAGCCCGGCGTCGCTTCGCGGGAGTCGGTGACCACGGACCCGGGCGTGAGCTCCGGATCGGCGGCCAGCCGGCCGTTGGTTATGTCGGCGATTTCCGCCGCGGTAAATGCAATCATCTCGGTTTAGGACTCTATCCGCTGGTCGTCGAGAACGGTGAATCCCCGGGCTGTCAAGGCGGTGCGCAGTTCCACGCGGTCATCGAGGGCCAGGTTGACGCCCTTGACCTCCTGCCAGACCTCGTGCCCGCGGCCGGCCACCAGGATGGTGTCGTGCGGCGCGGCCAGCTCCGCGGCCTTGCGGATGGCCTCGTCCCGGGGGAAGACCTCAAGCACGGTGCTGGCCAGGGCCTCGTCGCGGACGGCGGCATGCGCGCCGGCCAGGACGTCGGCCCGGATGCCGGCGGCGTCCTCGTCGTGCGGGTCGTCGTCGCTGACGATCACGACGTCGGCCAGTCGGGCGGCGATCGCGCCCATCGCGGGGCGCTTGCCCTGGTCGCGCTGGCCGGTGGCGCCGAAGACGATGATCACCTTGGAGCCGGGCTCCGGGGAGCGGACGGCGGCGAGGGCGCGTTCGAGTGCGTCGGGGTTGTGGGCGAAGTCGACGACGGCGGCAGGCTCGGTGGCGACCAGTTGCATGCGGCCGGGCACGGCGACGGTGAACGGGTCGGCGGCGTCGAGGGCGGCCTGCACCTCCTCGACGGTGGCGCCGCCGGCCAGGACCATGACGGTGGCCAGGGCCGCGTTGGCGACGTTGAAGGCGCCCGGCAGGCCGGTTTGGACGGTGAGGACCGCGCCGTTCCGGTGCCGGAGCACGAAGTCGGTGCCGAGCCCGCGCGGGGTGGTCCCGGTGACGGTCCAGTCGGCGTCGGGGCCGGCGTCATTCCCTGAGGTGTCGGGTTCCGTGCCGGCGTTTGTGGCCAGCGTGGTGACCGGCAGGCCGGCCCCGGCGGCGAGGCCGGCGAGCCTGCGGCCCCATTCGTCGTCGACCGTGACCACGGCGGCGCGGGCCAGTTCGGGCGTGAACAGCCGGGCCTTGGTCTGGAAGTACTCCTCCATGGTCCCGTGCAGGTCCAGGTGGTCCTGGGTCAGGTTGGTGAAGCCGGCGACGTCGAAGTCCACCCCGTCGACGCGGTGGAAGGCGATGGCGTGCGAGGAGACCTCCATGGAGGCCGCGTCGAGGCCGCGTTCGCGCATGAGCGCCAGCAGGGCGTGCACGTCCGTGGACTCCGGGGTAGTCAGCAGGCTGGGGATCGGCTCGCCGCCGGCCAGGATCTCGATGGTGCCGATCAGACCGGGGCGCCGCCCCAGGGCGCGCAACAGGGCGTTAGTGAAGTACGTGGTGGTGGTCTTGCCGTTGGTGCCGGTGACGCCGTACAGCGCCGGCGCCGGGTTTGCGGTGCCTTCTCCAGTGCGGTGGCTGTCAGCGCCGTGACTTTCAACGCCCTGCCCGGTGGCCCGCTCGGGGCGGCTGCGGTAGATCAGCGCGGAGAGCTTGCCCACCAGGGCCCGCGGCTCGGGGGTGACCAGCACGGGCACGGGAACGTCGTTTGAGAGCGCCAGCAGCCGCGCGCCGGCGTCGTCGGTCAGCACGGCGACGGCCCCGGCATCCACGGCCTGGGCGACGAAGTCGGCCCCGTGCCGGGTCGCACCGGGCAGCGCGACGTAGAGGTCCCCCGGCCGCACCGAGCGGGAGTTCAGCGAGATGCCGGTGATGTCGACCGCGGCCGAGGCGCCCGGAACCACGACGCCGATCCAGCCGCCAAGGGTTTCCAGGGGCACGGGGGCGACGGCGGCCGGGCGGAACGCCGCGGCGGCGGCCCGGCCCTCGTTCTCGGCGGCCTGATCCTGGGCGGTGGGGTCTGACAAGGGGTTCTCCGTCGGTGGTGCGGGCAGCGCGCGCTGCGCGCGGAGGATTGCCCCGCACCCAGGCCCGGCTGCGTGAATAACGTGCTGCTGGCTGGTGGTCTCGTGTGCTACTTGGCGTACTGCGGCAGCCTGACCGGCGCGCCGGTGGAGGGCTGGACGTTGTAGGTCCGCAGCGTCTGGCCCATCACGGACCGGAAAACGGGCCCGTTGGTGATGCCGTAGATGCTGCCCTTGGGCCGCTGCAGGACCACTTCAACAATAAACCGCGGATCGTCCATCGGCGCCATCCCCACCATGGAGGCCGTGTAGCCGCAGAAACCGGGCTTGCCGTCGTCGCACGGGGACTCGGAGGTGCCGGTCTTGGCGCCCACCCGGTAACCGTCGATCGCCGCGTCCTTGATCTCGCCCTCGGTCACGGCGCTCTCCAGGATGTCCCGGACCTGCTTGGCGGTGTCCTTGCTGACCACCTGCCGGCTGTCCTTGGCGGGGACCTTTTCCTCGTGGCCGTCCGGGTCGATGTAGCTGTCGATCAGGCGGGGCTGGAGCATGACGCCGTCGTTGGCGATGCTCTGGTAGGCCCGCACTGTTTGCAGGGTGGACTGCGCCACGCCCTGGCCGAAGAGGACGGTGTACTGCTGCCGGCCGTCCCACTGGTCCGCGGGGGTGAGGATGCCGGGGGTTTCGGCGGGCAGGCCGATGTCCGGGGCCTCGCCGATGCCGAACTTCTGCAGCCAGTCGTGCCGCTTTTCCTTGCTCAGCTTCTGGCCGACCATCACGGTGCCGGTGTTCATCGAGTAGCCCACGATCCCGGCGAGGGTCCGTTGCTCGGTGCCGTGCTCGAACGCGTCGGAGAAGGTCTGCCCGTCCACGGTGTAGGTCGGCGGGACGGTGTAGGTGTCCAGCGGGTGGGAGGTGCCCTCCTCGATCGCCGAGGCGGCGGTGATCATCTTCTCCACCGAGCCGGGCTCGTAGGCGGCGGTGACGGCGCGGACGCCGCGGTCCTTGGCGTCAACCTTGCCCGGGTCGTTGGGGTCCGGGGCGTTGGTGTCCGCCATGGCGATGATGTTGCCGTTCTTCACGTCGGAGATGACGATGATCCCCCACTCGGCGCTGAGCTTATCCTTCTGGCTCTGGATGGCCTGCTGGGCGAAGTACTGCAGGTCCGAGTTCAGGGTCAGCTTGACGTCCTTGCCGTTGACGGCGGGGGTCAGCTGGTCCACACCCACCGGGATGCGCAGGCCGTCGGCGCCGATCTCGAAGACGCGCTTGCCCGGGGTGCCCTTCAGCACGTCGTCCTGGGTCTGTTCGAGGCCGGCCTGGCCGGTCGTGCCGTCCTTGAGGAAGCCGACGATCCCGCCGGCCACCGAGCCGTTGGGGTAGACGCGCTTGCTGGTGCCCTCCGAGGCCAGGCCCGGGATCTGCAGTTTGGAGATCCGGTCCTCGACGTCGGGCCGGATGTCCTTGGCCACGATGTAGTAGCGCTGGGTGCCGGTCAGGGCATTCTTGACGTCGTCCTTTTTCATGCCGAGGACGTTGGCGAGTTCCTCGATGCCTTGGTCCCGCGGGATCTTGACGACCGTGTCCTTGCCGTCCACCGTCTCGAGCCGGGGGAAGGTGGCGGTGGTGGTGTTGACGGTCTGGTCCACCACCACGTTGTACCGGATGACGCTGCTGGCCAGGACGTTGCCGGAGGCGTCGAGGATCTTGCCGCGCTCGGCCGGAAGCACCGTGGGCGTGAGCCGGTTCTTCAGTGCCGCCTCGGCCATGCCGCCCATGTCCAGGCCCTGGACCAGGAAGAGCTTGGCGCCCACCACCAGCAGCAGAGCGAGCATCAGGCAGAGCCCGATCCGCAGCCGCCGGGTGGCGCTCGAGGTCCGGGATGAGCGTGCCTTGCCGGTGTTCTGCGCCACGGTACTTCCTTGCTGGTCGGCGGTGCGGGGTGGTCCTGTCCGTTACCGGCCGGGGCTACTTGCCGGGGGTCTTCTGGGCCGGCGCCGGGATGGAGCCGCCGTGCAGTTCGACGGCGGGCGCGGCCGCGGCGGCCTTGGCTGCCGCCTGTTCCGCCGCCTGCTTGGCTGCCGCGGCTGCGTCGGCCGCGGTCTTCGCGGCGGCGTCGGTGGCGGAAGCCGCGGCGGCGGTGCTGTCGGCCGGCTTGCGGTTGGCGAGCGGATCCTGGGCGGACGGCGCGGGGACGACGGCGACCTGGCCGGCGATGGCCGGGGCGGCGATCACGGCCGAGGGCGCGTCCGACTTCGCCGCGGGCTTGGCCTTGCCGGTGACCGAAAGCGTGGACAGGTCGATCTGGCCCTTGGCGGTGGAGGCCACCATGCCCAGCTCCGTGGCCTTGGCGGCCAGGTTCTGCGGGGCGTCGTAGTTCTGCACCTGCTGGGTGAGGTCCTGGTTCTGCTTGGTCAGCGTGTTCTGCTTCGCCCGCAGTTCCACCAGCTGGTACTGGGCGGAGGAGACGGAGATGTTCAGCACCAGCACGGCCATCAGGGCCAGGGCCAGCAGGCCGAAGCACATGACGACGAACGGTGCCCGGCGGCGTCGCGGAACGGACCGGACCACCGAGAGCGGGGTGCGGTTCTTCCGGGCCGGCTGCCCCGGCTGGAGTTCCGGCAGTGCTCGCGCCGTCGCAGCGGTGGACACGGGGTACGTGGTGGCGGCGGCAGCGCTCATGCGTCTCTCCTGGCTTTGATGCGTTCCACGGCGCGGAGCCTGGCGGAGGCTGCGCGTGGGTTTTCGGCGATTTCGGCGGCGGTGGGCACCTCGGTGCCCTTCGTCAGGGTTTTCAGTTCCGGCTTGTGCTCCTCGAGCTCCACCGGGAAGCCCAGGGGCGCGGAGGACTTCGAGCCGGCCTGGAAGACGGACTTGACGATCTTGTCTTCCAGCGAGTGGTAGGACATCACGACGACCCGGCCGCCGAGGGCGATCGAGGCCACGGCGGCGGGGATGGCGCGTTCCAGCACGTCGAGTTCCTCGTTGACCTCGATGCGCAGGGCCTGGAAGGTCCGCTTGGCCGGGTGTCCGCCGGACTTTGCGGCACCGGCGGGGACGACGGCGCGGATGGTGTCGACCAGCTGGGCGGTGGTGGTGAAGGGACGCTCGGCGCGGGCGGCGACGATCCGGTTGGCGATCCGGCCGGCGAACTTCTCCTCGCCCCACTTGCGGATGATCCGGACCAGGTCCTCTTCGCTGTAGGTATTGACGACGTCGGCCGCGGTGATCCCGCGGCTGGTGTCCATCCGCATGTCCAGCGGCGCGTCGAAGGAGTAGGCGAAGCCCCGGTCCCGTTCGTCCAGCTGCAGGGAGGAGACTCCGAGGTCCATCAGGACGCCGTGGACCTCACTGAAGCCGAGGTCCTCGATCACCTCGGCGATCTCGTCGTAGACCGCGTGGACCAGGTCGGTGCGGTCGGCAAACGGGGCGAGCCGCTCCCCCGCCAGGGCGAGGGCTTCCTCGTCCCGGTCGATGCCGATCAGGTGCAGGTCCGGGAACCGCTGCAGCATCGCTTCCGAGTGGCCGCCCATCCCGAGCGTCGCGTCCACGACGACGGGCGTCTCGCCCCGGCGCCGGGCCGCGTCGAATCCCGGGGCCAACAAATTGATGCACCGGTCCTTGAGGACCGGTACATGGCGTTCGGACGTAGGCTTCGCCTGGTTTGAGTCGTCACTCATGCCTGCGTCCTTTCCTGGGTTGGCGGTACTGGAGGGGTGCTTCTTGGTCCAGATCCCCATCCGCGCCTATCCTGCGGTCCGCCTGGCTCCGGGGAAGTGAGCCAGGTGGGTGCGGGATGGGCGGCTGGAGATCTCGATCAAGAAGCGGTGGTGCGGCTGCGGCACCGGGGGCTAGAGAATCCCCGGGATGGCGTCGTCGGTTTCCGAGAAGGCGGTTTCCTTCTCAGCCAGGTACTCGTTCCAGGCCTGGGCGTCCCAGATCTCCGCGCGGGTGCCGGCGCCGATGACGGCCAGCTCCCTGCCGAGTCCTGCGTACTCCCGGAGCGCCGGCGGAATCGTCACGCGCCCCTGCTTGTCAGGTACCTCGTCCGAGGCTCCAGAGAGGAAAACGCGGATGTAGTCACGGGCCTGCTTGGAGGACAGTGGAGCCTCCCGCATCTGCTCGTGAACCCGGCCGAATTCCGCCTCACTGAAGACGTAGATGCAACGTTCCTGGCCCCTTGTGAGAACCAGCCCCCCGGCCAGTTCCTCGCGGAACTTTGCCGGCAGGATGATGCGGCCCTTCTCGTCCAGGCGTGGTGAATGAGTGCCGAGAAACACGGCCCACCACCCGTCTGTTCTTGGAAGCCGAACGTCCCCTGTGCTGCCACTACCCTCTTACGCGCTCCACATTACTCCACTTCACTCCCCCGTCAACGACATTCCGGCCTTTTGGCCACAATTTCGACACATTTTTTCTGGCGGTGTCCCGCGCCAACAAAGGGAAGGAGCCAAAGTGGGGCGCGGTGGAGGGCAAAAGGGGCCGGGTGGGGACCAAAAGGTGGGTTAAAAGGCGAAAGGCCCGCCGAAGCGGGCCTTGGTCGCGGAAACCGGGTACCGGTGGTGTGAAGTGGAGGCGGTGCCGGTGGAGCGGAGTGGAGCAGGGTCTGTGGTCAGGCGTCCCCGCCGCGGTGCCGTTCTTCCCAGCGTTCCTCGAGGTTGCTCATGAATGAACTGCGGGGCTTGCCGGGTTTGCGGGGTGCTCCCCCGGTCTTGGCCTTGACGCCGCCGTTGCGCATGGTGGCGTAATAGACGCCGCCGCCCATCACCACGAAGCCGAGGACCCCGACGATGATGTTCTGCAACGAGACGCCGAGCAACAGCAGGAGGACGCCGGCGAGGGTGCCGAGGATTCCGATCACCAGGTGCCGGGTGGACCAGGAGCGGACCGGGTCCGATCCCATGGAACTGGCAAACTTGGGATCGTCCTCGTGCAGCTGCTTCTCAAGTTGCTCAAGCAACTTCTGTTCGTGCTCCGAGAGCGGCATCACGACCTCCTTTAATCGGCCAACGTCCGGATCTGACGCGGCCCTGTCCTACCTGCCCAACGTCCGGAACTCCCCGTCGGTTCCCGTCGTCCACCATCGGACGACTGGCACCCTCGAGGCCGTTCACGGCCGCTTCCCCTGACACAGCCGGCAGTCCGAACGTTCCATCCAGCCGTTCGAAATCTACGTATAAATAAGGATAGTTTGTCGGGGCCCGTTCTGAAAGACGCCGAAAGTCCTCCGGCAACGCCCCGTCCGGGTCTCCGCCGCGTGGTCAGTCCGTACCCGGCGA
Organism: Arthrobacter sp. NPDC080086; assembly: GCF_040702285.1. Lineage (NCBI taxonomy): Bacteria > Bacillati > Actinomycetota > Actinomycetes > Micrococcales > Micrococcaceae > Arthrobacter > Arthrobacter sp. NPDC080086. The sequence goes on along the minus strand of NZ_JBFBKP010000038.1, from coordinate 20,056 downwards.
CGGGTCCAGCAGGCGGGCCGGAAGGACCGAGCTGGCGCCGAATTTCCGGGTCACCTTATCCAGGGCCTGCTCGGCGGCGCGCCAGTTGTCGTCCCGCCGGTCGAGGCTCAACTGCAGCGGCGCCTGCGCGGCCTCCTCCAGCTGTTCGGCCCGGATGCCGATGAGGCGGACGGCCATGGGGCGGTCCCCGACCGAGTCGAGCAACTGCACCGCCACGCCGTAGAGCAGCTGGGCGCTGTCCAGCGGGGTGCTGACGGTCCGGCTACGGGTAATGGTGGAGAAGTCGGCGTAGCGCAGCTTGAGCGCGACGGTCCGCGCGTGCATCCCGGCGCTCCGGAGCCGTCCCGCGGTCCGGTGGGAGAGGCGCAGCAGCTCGCGGTGCAGCAGGGCCGCGTCGGTGGTGTCCACGGCGAATGTCTCCTCTGCGCCGATGCTCTTCTCCAGCCGGACCGGTGTGACCGGCCGCGGGTCGATGCCCCACGAGAGCCGGTGGACGTGTTCGCCGGTTGCGCCGAGGATTTTCCGCAGCGAGGGCAGCGGGGTGGCGGCAACATCGGCCACGGTGCGGATCCCCATTCGGGCCAGGACCTCGACCGTCTTGGCGCCCACGCCCCAGAGCGCGTTGACCGGCAGGGTGTGGAGATAGGGCACGGTCTCCTCCGGGGCGATCAGCAGCAGCCCGTCCGGCTTGCAGCGGGTGGAGGCAATCTTTGCCACGAACTTGCTGGCGGCGATGCCAACGGAGGCGGTGATGCCTAGCTCGGCCGAGACCCGGCGTCGGATCAGGGCGCCGATCTCCCGTGGCGGGCCCAGCCGGCGGATGGCGCCGCCGACGTCGAGGAACGCCTCGTCGACGCTGAGCGGTTCCACCAGGTCGGTGATCGAGCCGAAGATGGCCATGATCTGCCCGGACACTTCGTAGTAGAGCTTGTGGCGGGGTTCGATGATGACCGCGGCCGGGCACATCCGTGCGGCGAGGGCCATCGGCATGGCCGACTTGACGCCGAACTTGCGTGCCTCGTAGGAGGCAGAGAGGACGACGGACCGTTCCCCGGGGTAACCGACGATCACCGGCTTGCCCTTGAGTTCGGGCCGGGTCCGGAGCTCCACCGAGACGAAGAAGGCATCCATGTCCACGTGCAGGATGCTGCTGCCGCGCAGCTCACGCAGCGCATCCGCGCTAAACGCCGTTCCGCCGAATGATCCGCTGCCCGTTCCGGCACTGCTGCCGCTCTCCTGCCCCACCGGATCAATCCTAGCCGCAGGGCCTGACTAAACTGGAGGCTGGATCCGGCATCAACACCAGGAGGAATGTCTTCGTGAAGGTAATTGGAGAGCGTACACGGGCCGTGGCCGCAGTCGCCGCGGCAGGGGCCCTGCTGGCCCTGACGGCCTGCACCTCCGGGGCGGGAACGCCGGCCGCATCCTCGGCGGCCGCTCCGGCACCCACCGCCACTGCCTCCGTCACCGCCTCCCCGAGCCCGTCCGCCACGCCGGGCACCTCCGCCACCGTGGGTGCCCTGGTGGCCGGCTTCCCGCAGCAGCTCCTGCCGCTGATGCCGAACGCCAAGGTGGAATCCAGCAGCTTCGACAAGACCGGCTCCCCCGCCACCGTCGCCCTGGTGGGCAAGGTATCTGCGCCGTCCTCCGACGTCGTGGCCTATTACACCCAGCAGCTGGAGGGCCAGGGGTTCAAGGCCGTCCCGGGCGAGAAGGTCGGCGCCGTGGCGTCCAAGGACTTCGTCCGGGGCGACAACGAGACCGTTAACCTCGCCGTCGTCGAGGCCTCCGGGGTGTCCACCTTCACCATCGGCGCCAACGTCGCCCCCGGGTCCGTCAAGTGAGCCTGGCCGAACAACTCCGGGACGAACAGGCCGCCTACGTTGCCGCCGTGGCCGGGAAGCTCACCGAGTTCCTGACGGGGCGGGCCGCGATCATGTCAACCATCTCGCCGGACATCGACCCCCTGATGGGGTCCATCTCCAACCTGGTCACCGGTGGCAAGCGGCTCCGGGCGCTGATGTGCTATTGGGGCTGGCGGGGCGCCGGCGGAGACGCCGCCTCCGCCGAGGTGATCACCGCGGGCTCGGCGCTGGAGCTGTTCCAGGCCGCGGCGCTGATCCACGACGACATCATTGACCGCTCCGACACCCGGCGCGGCGGCCCCAGCGTGCACCGCCGCTTCAGTGAACTGCACGGCGAGCAGGGCTGGGCCCTCGATCCCGAACGCTTCGGCCACGCCGCCGCCATCCTCACCGGCGACCTGTGCCTGTCCTTCAGCGAGGAATCCTTCACCGAGATCGGCAACCGCGCCGCCGCCGGCAGCCGGGCCCGGCTCATCTTCAACCTGATGCGCGCCGAGGTCATGGCGGGCCAGTACCTGGACATCCTCGAGGAGGTCGCCGGGCCGCGCCGCGACCGGGCCGGGGCCGTCAGCCGGGCGCAGTCCATCATCCGGTTCAAGTCCGCAAAATACTCCACTGAGCATCCGCTGGCACTGGGCGGTGCGCTTGCCGGCGCCACCGATGCCCTGCTGCGCGGGTACTCGGCCTTCGCCCTGCCGCTCGGAGAGGCCTTCCAGCTGCGCGACGACGTCTTGGGCGTGTTCGGCGACCCGGTGACCACCGGCAAGCCCGCGGGCGATGACCTCCGCGAGGGCAAGCGCACCGTTCTGGTGGCCTTCGCCCTGGAGATGGCCACCCCCGAGGAGTCCGGGTTCATCGACGCCCGCCTGGGCAGTCCGGGTCTGGGGGACGACGACGTCGAGGAGATCCGCCGCATCATCGTCGAGTGCGGGGCCCTGCAGGCCACCGAGACGCTGATCGAGGAATTCGGCCAGGCCGCCTTCGGCGCGCTGGAGTCGCTGGAACTGGACGAGCTGCCGAAGACGGCCCTGCGACGGCTCGCCGAGGCCGCCGTCAGCCGCGCGGCCTGACGCGCGTTAGCGGCAATAACGGCGACAGCAGCAGCACCGACATCAGCAGCGGCAACAGCAGCGGCAACAAAAAAGCGAAGGCCGTGCCCCGGGCAGAGTGACTGCCCCGGGCACGGCCTTCGCCGTTGACGCTGAAAGTGGATCCGGAAACCTGCGGTCCGCTACCAGGCCATTGTCTGGGCGCGCCGGCGGATCTCGGTCTTGCGGCCCTCCCGGAGGGCGTCGATCGGACGGCCGCGCAGGGATTCGTCCGCGGTGAACAGCCAGGTAATCAATTCCTCATCCGAATAACCGGCGTCGGAGAGGACCACAATGGTGCCCTTGAGGCTTTCCACCGCGTGGCCGTCCTGGATAAATGCCGCGGGCACGGAGCGGATGCGGCGCTCTCCAACCCGGATCGCCGCCAGCGCACGCTCGTCCAGCAGCGCATGAACCTTAGTGATGGAGACATTCAGCAGCTCGGCAACATCGGGCAGGGGCAGCCATTCGCCTACAAGGCTTTCTACATTACTCACGCGTCAAGAGTGCCATGTCGGGACGTATTGCGCCTAGTCAGCCGCGTCCCGGACGGTAATTCACCCCGCTCCGCAGCACCCGTCCACGACACACCCACAAAACGGTTTTACGGAATGTCAAACCGTTCTTGTGCTATTTCCCAATTCATGAGAGATTCACATAGATCACATTTGTAACTGGGGTATCTAGAGTCACACTGGTAACACCAGTAACACCGGCCTGACCTGCAGCGTTCGCCGCTGAGAAGAGGATCTTTCCCATGACGACGTCCCGTGCGCCGAAGCCAACCCCTAGGCCCGGCCTCCCGCTGATCGCGGCCACGACGGCGGCCCTGCCCGCCGTCGTCCTGTCTTCGCTGGCGATCGCCCAGCCGGCCGCCGCGGAATCCCGGCCGCGCGCCATCCCGGCCACCTTGGCCGCCGCCATGAAGGCCCAGGCCGCCGGGCTCACCGCCCAGGCCCTGCCGTCCGCGATTATCCCGGCCGCCGCCGTCTCCACCACCATCCCGGCGGCATTCCAGCCGGCCCAGGCGCCGGCCCCGGCCGAGTACACGATTGCCCGCGGCGATACCGTCAGCGCGATCGCCGGCAAGTTCGGCCTGGACACCTACCAGGTCCTGTCACTGAACAACATGCAGCCGAACACGATCATCTACCCGGGCCAGAAGATCAAGCTCAGCGGCAACGCGGTCGCCTCCCCCCAGGCTCCCGCCGCGCCGTCGGCCCCGGCACCCGCTCCCGCCGGCGGCCAGTCCTACACCGTGAAGTCCGGCGACACCCTCAGCGCGATCGCCGCCCGCAGCGGCGTCCAGCTCTCCGATGTCCTGAACTGGAACGGGCTGAACATGCGCTCGATCATCTACCCGGGCCAGCAGATCAAGGTGGGCGGCGGTTCCGCCCCCGCCGCCCCTGCACCGGCGGCCCCCGCACCGGTGGCAGCCCCCGCGCCGTCCGCGCCGGCACCGGCCCCCGCCTCCGGCTCCTACACCGTGAAGTCCGGCGACACCCTCTCCGGTATCGCGGCTAAGAACGGCGTGAAGCTCGCCGACATCCTCTCGGCGAACCGGCTGACCATGAGCAGCATCATCTACCCGGGCAACAAGCTGGTCATCCCGGGCGCGGGTTCCTCCACCACGGTCAACCCGAGCTCCAGCACGCCGCCGGCCACGGTCACGCCGCTGGTCCCGAGCACCTTCCTCGGCTTCAGCTACCCGGAGGCCGTGGTCAGCTCCGCCAACGCGAACAAGGCGATCCTGAACGCCTCACCGGTGCCCAGCACCGCGCAGATGAAGCAGATCGTCGCGGACACCGCGCGCCGGATGGGCGTCGACCCGTCCCTGGCCATGGCCTTCGCCTTCCAGGAGTCCAGCTTCAACCAGCGCTCGGTTTCCCCCGCCAATGCCATTGGCACCATGCAGGTCATCCCGTCCTCGGGACAGTGGGCCTCGGACCTGGTGGGCCGCAAGCTGAACCTGCTGGACCCGTACGACAACGCCACGGCCGGCGTCGCCATCATCCGCCAGCTGGTCCGCACCAGCAAGGACCTGGACACCGCGATCGCCGGTTACTACCAGGGCCAGTACTCGGTGAGCAAGAACGGCATGTACGACGACACCAAGGCGTACGTCGCGTCCATCAAGCGGCTGCAGCAGCAGTTCAGCTGACCCCGGCTTCGCGCGGGGCTGAGCCCTCCGTCGCGTAACGATACGGGCCCGGATTGCATGTCAATCCGGGCCCGTTTCTGTGCAGAACGTAGGATCGAATGGTGCAGGACTACACTTCGGATGCTCTCGTCGGGACCCTCGTGGACAACCGGTACCTGGTTCGTTCCAAGCTGGCCAGGGGCGGCATGTCCACCGTCTACCTCGCCACGGACCGCCGCCTGGAGCGGGACGTGGCGCTCAAGGTCCTGCACCCGCACATGGCCGGCGACCCGCAGTTCCTGGACCGCCTGGGCCGGGAGGCAAAGGCTGCGGCCCGGCTCTCCCACCCGCACGTGGTGGGCATGCTGGACCAGGGCGAGGACGGCCCGCTGGCCTACCTGGTCATGGAGTACATCAAGGGCCACACGCTCCGGGACATGCTCAAGGAACGCGGCGCCCTCACGCCGCGACTGGCCCTGGCCTACATTGACCCCGTGGTTGAGGGCCTCGCCGCCGCGCACGCCGCCGGGCTGATCCACCGTGACGTGAAGCCGGAGAACGTCCTGATCGCCGACGACGGCCGGATCAAGATCGGTGACTTCGGCCTCGCGCGGGCCATTACGACGTCGACCAGCACCGGGGCGCTGATCGGCACGGTGGCGTACCTCTCCCCCGAGCTGGTGATGGGCCGGCAGGCCGACGCCCGCAGCGACATCTACTCCCTGGGCATCATGCTCTACGAGATGCTCACCGGCCGCCAGCCGTTCGACGGCGAGGTTCCCATCCAGGTGGCCTACCAGCACGTGAACTCCAGCGTGGGCGCGCCCTCGCTCCTGGTGCCGGGACTGGCCGGGGAAATCGATGAGCTGGTGCAGTGGTGCACCGCCAACGACCCCGATAAGCGCCCGGTGGACGGGCAGGCCCTGCTCTCCGAGCTGCGCCACATCCGGACCAACCTCAGCGACGCCGAACTCGACCTGCAACCGCCCGCCGCCCGTCCCCTCTCCCCCGCGCTGCCCGCTGCCGCGGCCGGAGCTGCTGGTACGGCCGCCGGTGCCGCTGGGGGCGCTGCTGCCGGCGACGGCGGGGCGCACACCGAGTTCCTCGGCGCCATTCCGCAGCCCACCGAGGTGATCGGCCGCGGCGGCAGCAACCCCACCACCGTGATCCCGGGAACGTCCCGTCCGCCGGCCCGGGGAGCCGCCGCCGGTGGCTTCGGCCCGCTGACCGCCCCCGGCGACTCCGACGACGGCGACTCGCCCTACGGCGACTCCGGCGACAGCGGCTCCGGTTTCGGGGCGGAGGCCTGGGCCGGTGACGCCGCCGCGCCGCCGGCCAGCAAGCGCGCCCAGCGCAAGCTGGACCGGGACGAGGAGAAGGCCCGGCAGCGCGCCGCCGCCAAGCCCAGCCGCACCCTGCGGCCCGGCAACCCCCGCCGCCGCGGCCTGGTCTGGATCGTGGTGCTGGTGCTGGTGGCGGTGCTCGCCGCCGGAGCCGGGTGGTTTTTCGGGATGGGTCCCGGCTCGCCCGGCACCGTGCCGCAGGTGGGCAACAAGACCGTCGCCGAGGCCCAGGCCCTGCTGCGGACGGCCGGTTTCAACTCGACCACCCGGGACGTCTACGACGACAGCGTCTCCCCCGGCCTGGTGGTCGGCTCGGAACCCCCGGCCGGCAAGGTGATCCGCAAGTTCGAACCGGTCTCCCTGGCCGTCTCCAAGGGCCCGGAGCTCTTCCCGCTGCCCGGGCTGACCGGCAAGTCCCTGGACGAGGCGAAGACGGCGCTCAACGGCGCCGGCATGGCCCTCGGTCCGGTCACCCAGACCTTCGACGACTCCGCCCCGGCCGGTGCCGTGCTGGCGCAGGAACCGGCCAAGGGCACGCCCGCCAAGCACGGCACCCCGGTGGGCCTGACAGTCTCCAAGGGCCCGCAGCCCATCCCGGTTCCGGATGTGCGCGGCAAGGACCAGGATGCCGCCGCCAAGGCCCTGCAGGCCGCCGGGCTGCAACCCGTCGTCGCCCCCGAACCCGTCTTCGACCGCTCGGTGCCCAAGGGCGCCGTCGTCAGCCAGGACCCCGCCGGCGGCGCCACCCTCACCCGCGGCGGCTCGGTCACCCTGACCATCTCCAAGGGGCCGCGGATGGTGGACGTGCCCAGCTTCGTGGGCAAGCAGGCCAAGGAGGCCCGCGACGCGCTGGAGAAACTCGGCTTCAAGGTGCAGGTGGAGAACATCCTGGGCGGGTTCTTCGGCACCGTCCGGGCCCAGGACCCGGTCAACCGGAGTGTCCCGGAGGGATCCACCATCACCCTGACCGTGGTCTAGCCGGCAAGACCGCCCCAGGGGACTCAAGCGCAAGGACCCCCGGCCGCCATCCGGCGGCCAGGGGTCCTTGCGTTGAAGCTGGGCGTGTCCTAGCGCTTGGCGAGGGATCCGGCCACGAGGAACGCCATCTCGAGGGACTGCATGTGGTTCAGGCGGGGGTCGCAAACCGACTCGTAGCGGTCCAGGAAGGCGTCCTGGTCGATCGGGTCCGCGCCGCCCAGGCACTCGGCCACGTCGTCGCCGGTCATCTCCACGTGCAGGCCGCCCGGCACGGTGCCGAGGCCGTGGTGGACCTCGAAGAAGCCGCGCACCTCGTCGATGACGTCGTCGAAGTTGCGGGTCTTGTAGCCGTTCGGGGAGGTGACGGTGTTGCCGTGCATCGGGTCCGTGACCCACAGGACCTGCGCGCCGGAGGCGGTGACGCGCTCCACGATGGGCGGCAGCTTCTCGCGGATGTTGCCGGCGCCCATGCGGGTGATGAAGGTCAGGCGGCCCGGTTCGCGGTTCGGGTCCAGCTTGTCGATCAGCCGCAGCGCGTCGTCACCCGTGGTGGTGGGGCCGAGCTTCACGCCGATGGGGTTGCGGACCCGGGAGAGGAAGTCCACGTGGGCGTGGTCCAGCTCGCGGGTGCGCTCCCCGATCCAGAGGAAGTGCGCGGAGGTGTCGTACGGCAGGCCGGTGCGGGAGTCGATGCGGGTCAGGGCCCGTTCGTAGTCCAGCAGCAGCGCCTCGTGGCTGGCGTAGAACTCCACGCGCTTGAGCGCCTCGAAGTCCGCGCCGCAGGAGGACATGAACTTGATGGCCCGGTCGATGTCGCGGGCGAGCGATTCGTAGCGGGCGTGCGCGGGGTTCTCGGTGAAGCCCTTGTTCCACTGGTGCACCAGGCGGAGGTCCGCGAAACCGCCCTGGGTGAAGGCCCGGATCAGGTTCAGGGTCGACGCCGAGGTGTGGTACGCCTTCAGCATCCGGCCGGCGTCGTGGGCGCGGGATTCCGGGGTGAAGTCGTAGCCGTTGACGATGTCGCCGCGGTAGGCCGGGAGGGTCACACCGTCGCGGGTCTCGTCGTTGGAGGACCGCGGCTTGGCGAACTGCCCCGCCATCCGGCCCATCTTGATCACGGGCATGGCCGCGCCGTAGGTAAGCACCACGGCCATCTGCAGGATGGTCCGGACCCGGGCGCTGATCTTGTCCGCGGTGGCGGCCTCGAAGGTTTCGGCGCAGTCACCGCCCTGGAGCAGGAACGCCTCGCCCCGGGCCGCGGCGGCGAGCCGTTCCCGGAGGATGTCCACCTCGCCGGCGAACACCAGCGGCGGCAGCACGGAGAGCTCCTTGACCGAGGCCTCGAAGACGGCCGGGTCGGACCAGGTGGGCTGCTGGGAGGCCGGGAGCTTCCGCCAGTCGTCCAGCCCGGGATAGTTGGCCGCCCCGCTCTGGGAGATGCCGGCGAAGGCGCCGGCAGCGAACGCGGGGGCCACGGGGGCGCCCGGCATCGGGGAGGAGGTGAGAGGGGACGTGGAGGGTGCGGATAGCTCAGTCACCCTCCTAGGATAGTTCGCCGGGAGCGGTTCAACGGCGCCGGGGCGTCAAAGTCCGGGCCCCTCCCGTCACACTGTTCCCGGCGCCTCCGGGCCCGGGCCGGCCTCCTGCGTGGGTGCCTCGGTGGCCTTGCCGGCGAGCCGGAGCTTGACGACGGCGGCGTACTCGTCCACGTACTCCTGCCCGGAGAGTCTCATCAGCTCGTACATGATCTCGTCCGTCACGGAGCGCTGGATGAGCCGGTCGTCCTCCATGCCGTAGTAGCGGCTGAAATCCATCGGCTCGCCGAAGATCATGCCGATCCGGCGGATGTTGGGGACCCGCTTGCCGATCGGCTGGACCTTGTCCGTGCCGATCATCGCCACCGGGATCACCGGGACCCGGGCCTGCAGCGCCAGCCGGGCCACGCCCACCTTGCCGCGGTACAGCCGCGAGTCCGGGCTGCGGGTGCCCTCGGGGTAGATGCCCAGCAGCGAGCCGTTCTTCAGCACGTCCATGCCGGCGTTCAGTGACTGGGCGGAGGCCGCTCCCCCGGACCGGTCCATCGGCAGCTGGTTGGTCAGGCGGAAGAAGGCGGCCGTGAGCTTGCCCTTGACGCCCTTGCCGGTGAAGTACTCGGACTTGGCCAGGAACACTACCGGCCGGGGCACCATCAGGGGCATGAAGATGGAATCGGAGAAGGAGAGGTGGTTGGAGGCAAGGATCGCGGCGCCGCTGGCGGGAACGTTGTCCAGGCCCTTGACCCACGGCCGGAAGAGCGTCTTGAGGACCGGTCCGAGGACGAACGTCTTCATGAACCAATAAAACACGTGGTGTACCTCTCCGGCAGGCGTCTGGCCGGCCCTTCCTCGGGTCCGGCCAGGACTTCAATGACACCCTACTCTAGTGAGTTTTGTCCCGAACAGTGACACGATGGGCTCATGAGCGACAGCAGTACCTCCTCCCGGCCTGCCGCTTTCTCCTACCCCGGCCACGGCGCGAACGCGCGCACCGGCGTGGCCATCTGCCACGGCTTCACAGGCAGCCCGCTGAGCGTGCTGCCGTGGGCCGAACACCTTGCCGCCGCTGGCTACGCGGTGAGCGTTCCCTTGCTTCCCGGACACGGCACGAACTGGCGGGATCTCGCGCGCCGGAGCTGGCTGGAATGGTACGGCGCCTTCGAGGATGCCTACCGGGAACTGGCCGCCACCACCGGTACCTGCTTCGTCGCGGGCCTGTCCATGGGCGGGACCATCGCGCTGCGCACCGCCGCCCGGAACCCGGTGGCCGGAGTCGCCGTCGTCAACCCGGGGCTGAGCTTCTACGACCGGCGCGTCCGCTACGTCGGCGTCCTCAAATATCTGCAGCGCACCACCGTTCCGCTGCAGGAGGCGGAGTCGACGGCGGCAGCCACCGACGACGGCGACTACTCGCTCACGCCGCTGCAGGCCGTGCACCAGTTGCGCAAGCTCTTCTCGACCACGCTCCGGGAACTGCCCTCGGTCACCGCGCCGGCCCTGGTGTTCAAATCGGACACCGACGCCGTGGTGCCGGCCTCCTCGCTGGCCCTGCTCGAGCGCCGGCTGGGCCCGTCCGCGCCGGAGGTGGTGCGGCTGCCGGACAGCGGACACGTGGCGACCCTCGATGTCGATGCGCCACTGATCTTCGAACGCTCGCTACGCTTCTTCCAGGACCACACCCCCGCCCCCTCAGGAACCCCGGAGCAGCCATGACGCCAGCGCCCGACCACTCGCCGTTCAGCCACCCCTTCAGCGGGGAGGGTCCGAGCGTCGGCGTGGTGGTGTCCCACGGCTTCACCGGCAGCCCGCACGGTGTCCGGGCGTGGGCAGAGTCCCTCGCACGGGAAGGCTATGCCGTGCGGATGCCGCTGCTGCCGGGCCACGGCACCAGCTGGCAGGAGCTGGCCCGGACGCGCTGGCAGGAATGGCACGCCGGCCTGGAGGCCGCCTACCTGGAACTGGCGGAAGAATGCGACCACGTGGTGGTGGCCGGACTCTCGATGGGCGGGGCGCTGGCGTTGCGGCTGGCCGCCACCCACCCGGTGGCGGGCGCCGTGCTGGTCAACCCGGGCCTGGTGATCGACGATCCCCGCGCCCCGCTGGCCGGCTTCCTGCGCTTCGTCCTCAAGAGCACACCGGCGATCGCCGGGGACATCCTCAAGGAAGGCGTCGACGAGGGCGCCTACGCCCGCACCCCGGTGGCGGCCGCCTACGAGTTGAACAAGATGTTCAAGGACACGGTGCGGCTGCTCCCCCGCGTCACCGCCCCGGTGCGGGTCTACCGTTCCACGGTGGACCACGTGGTCTCGGAGGCCAGCATGACGGCGCTGCGCCGTGGACTGGTCAACGCCCCGCTGGAGGTGGTGCCGCTGAGGAACAGCTACCACGTGGCTACCATGGACAACGACGCGCCGCAGATCTTCAGCGGCACGGCCGAATTCATCCGCTCGATCGTGGCAGCCCACGAACCGGGCGCCAGCAGCAGCCAAGGAAGAAACGGCAGATGACGCATTCCGATCCCAAGTCCCCGGACCCGGATTCCGGCGCGAACCAGGACGATGCCGTCTGGCTGGACCTGGTGGCGCGGCTGGAGCAGACCGATTCGGGCCTGACTCCGGAACCCGCCGCAGGCGGGGAAAAGACAGGCGGAGAAGAGACAGCCGGGGGAAAAACTGGCGCCGATGGGACCGGCGGTCAAAAGACGGATGGAGACGGCTTTGGCAAGGGTGGCGCCGGCACCGGAGCCGCCGGGGATCCTGCCGGGCCGCGGCGCTTTAGCGACTTCGACCCGCTGGGCCTGGCCGCGCCGGGACCCGGATCAGCCCCGGGGTCTGCCCCCGCACCGGGCGGCGCGGCGGGCAGCGGGCCGCGGGACTACGAGGCCGACGACGGGGACGGCGAGTTCGTGCCGGAGGAGCCGCCGAAACTCTCGGACACGGACCCGTTGACCATGCTGGCGTGGATCGGCGCGGTGGGCGGTCCGATTGCCCTGCTGCTCTCGGTGATGTTCTGGCGCTCGGCCCCGCTGCTGGCGATCATCGGCATGGTGGCCGCGTTCGCGGTGTCCGTGGTCTACCTGATCACCAAGCTTCCGCACGAAAAAGACGAGTACGACGACGGCGCCCGGGTCTGACGTGCCCCGGCGCGGTACCGCTAGCTCCGCATCCGGCTGCTGACCCGGGACAGGTCGGCGGCGCCGATCAGGCCCGCGTTGGGGCCGAGCGCCGCGAGCTCGATCCGGGCCGCCGGGCGGAAGCCCCGCCCGGTGAGGTTGCGGGCGAAGGCCGTGCGGGCCGGGCCGACGAGCAGCTCGCCGGCATCGCAGAGCCCGCCGCCGATCACGAAGGTCCCCGGGTCCAGGGCGGCGGCCAGGTTGGCCAGGCCCAGGCCAAGCCACTCACCTACGTCCTCCAGCAGTTCACGGGCGGTGGGGTCCCCGGCCTTGGCCAGTTCGGTCACGGTGACGCCGGTGATGTCCCCGACGCGGCCGCCGACGGCCTTGAGCAGTTCCTGCGCCATCGGGGAGTTGGCTGCGGCAAGTTCACGGGCCTCGCGGCCCAGCGCATTCCCGGAGGCGTACTGTTCCCAGCAACCCCGGTTTCCGCATTCGCAGCGGTGGCCGCCGGGCTGGATGATCTGGTGGCCGAATTCGCCGGCGACGCCGAAGCGTCCGCGTTCCAGCCGGCCGTCCATCACCATCGCCCCGCCGATGCCGGTGCCCAGGGTGATGCAGACCAGCCGGTCCTCCCCGCGGCCGGCGCCAAAGCGCCACTCGGCCCAGCCGGCGGCGTCGGCGTCGTTGGTCAGCAGCACGGGCCGGCGCAGCAGCCGCTGCAGGTTCTCCCGCAGCGGCTCGTTCCGCCAGGCGAGGTGGGGGCTGAAGAGCACGGTGGCGCCGTCGAGGTCCATCCAGCCGGCGGCGCCGATGCCTACGGACCAGATCCGGTGCCCCTGGCCCAGCTCCTCGACCAGCTCCACGATCACCTGCTCCACGGCGCGGGGGTCGTTGCCGGGGGTGGACCGCCGCGCCTGCTTGAGGATCCTGCCCTCGGCGTCGACCACGCCCGCCGCCACCTTGGTGCCGCCGATGTCGATGCCGATCGCCAGGCCCTTGCGGCCCAGCCGGAGGTGTTCGCGGAAGCGGCCTGCCGGCTCGGCGCCCGGGCGGCGTGTGGTCCGGTGCCGCCACATGGGGCTCCGGCGGGACGGGGCCGGCTGCGGGCCCGGAAGTGGAGTGTGCATCGCTCCTCATTCTAGGGCCAGCCGCCCCACCGTCCCGGGGCGGCGCGGACCGCCGGGAGGCCCGCCGGGTGGCATTAGGCCCCCGCCGGCCGTAAAGTTACTGGCCAGTAGGTGAAGTGCGCCACACCCGTAAGAGGGCCGCGTACTAGTCTTAGTCGTACCCCTCGGGGGTTTACGGATATCAAAGGAGCTATCGTGCGAGAAATTATTGTCCCGCCCCTGGTCACCGTCCCGCCGGAGACAAACATCACCGACCTGGTGCTGCGCCAGGCGGCGAAGCAGTCCAACCCTGCACTGTTCTCCCGGCTCGACGCCGCCGGGCAGTGGCAGGACATCCGCGCCACCGAGTTCCTGGCCGACGCCTCCGCCCTCGCCAAGGGCCTGATGGCCAGCGGTGTGGGCGCCGGCGACCGGGTGGGCATCATGTCCCGCACCCGCTACGAATGGTCCCTGATCGACTTCGCTATCTGGTTCGCCGGAGCCGTGTCGGTGCCGATCTACGAGACCTCCTCCCCCTCCCAGGTCGCCTGGAACCTCGGCGACTCCGGCGCCGTCGCCGCGTTCGGCGAGTCCGCACACCACGAGGACATCATCCGCCAGGCCGCCACCTCCGAGGGCCTGACCGCACTCCGCCACGTCTGGCAGCTCGAGGGCGAGGCCCTGGACGAGGTCCGCGCCGCCGGCGCCGGGATCAGCGACGAGGAGCTGGAGCAGCGCCGCTCAAGCGCCGGACTCGCCGACCTGGCCACCATCATCTACACCTCGGGCACCACCGGCCGGCCCAAGGGCTGCGAGCTGACCCACGGCAACTTCGTGGAACTCTCCGACAACGTGCTGGCCACCTCCCTGGGCCTGACCGTCAACGAGGACGCCCGCACCATCATGTTCCTGCCGCTGGCGCACGTCTTCGCCCGGTTTATCTCGGTCCTGGCCGTGGCGGCCGGCGTGACCGTGGCGCACACCCCGGACATCAAGAACCTGTTGCCGGACCTGCAGAGCTACAAACCCACCTTCATCCTGGCCGTCCCCCGGGTCTTCGAGAAGGTCTACAACTCGGCCCTGACCAAGGCCGAGGACGGCGGCAAGGGCGCCATCTTCCACCGCGCCGCGGAGACCGCCATTGCATACTCCCGGGCCCGGCAGGACGGGAAGGTGGGGCTGATACTGCGCGCCAAGCATGCCCTCTTCGACAAGCTGGTCTACGGCAAGCTCCGCGACGCCATGGGCGGCCAGGTGGCCCACGCGGTCTCCGGCGGCGGCCCGCTGGGCGCCCGGCTGGGCCACTTCTTCCAGGGCATCGGCCTGCAGATCCTTGAGGGCTACGGCCTGACCGAGACCACCGCCCCGGTCACCGTCAACACGCCCTCGCTGATCAAGATCGGCACCGTCGGGGCGCCCATCCCGGGCAACGCGGTGAAGATCGCCGACGACGGCGAGATCCTCGCCAAGGGCGTCTGCGTGATGCGCGGCTACTTCAACCGGCCGGACCTGACGGATGAAGCGTTCATCGACGGCTGGTTCCGGACCGGCGACATCGGCCAGCTCGATGACCAGGGCTTCCTGACCATCACCGGCCGGAAGAAGGAAATCATCGTCACCGCCGGCGGCAAGAACGTGGTCCCGGCACTGCTCGAGGACCAGATCCGGGCCGACGCCCTGGTCTCCCAGGTGCTGGTGGTGGGCGACAACCGCCCGTTCATCGGCGCCCTGGTAACCCTGGACGAGGAGGCCCTCCCGGGCTGGCTGCAGCGCCACAACCTGTCCGCGTCCGGCGTGGCCGAGGCCGCGGAGCTCCCGGCGGTCCACGCCGCGGTCCAGGAGCTGATCAACCGGGCCAACCAGTCGGTCTCCCAGGCCGAGGCGATCAAGTCCTTCCGCATCGTCCCCTCGGACTTCACCGAGGCCTCGGGCCACCTGACCCCCTCGATGAAGGTCAAGCGCGCCCAGGTCCTCAAGGACTTCGACGCCGTCATCGAGGAGATGTACGCGGCCAGGCGCCCCACGCATGCCTGAGCCGCGGGCGCACCGGCCACAGCAGCCGGTGGCCAGCAACCGGTAACCAGAAACCAGAAAGGGCTCCCCCGGCGTCAGCCGGAGGAGCCCTTTCTGGTGCGTGGGTCCTACTCCCCGATGACCAGCAGCAGGTCCCCGCCCTGGACCTGTTCGACGGCGCCGACCGCCAGCCGTGCCACGGTGCCGGCCACCGGCGTCGTGATGGAGGCTTCCATCTTCATCGCCTCAATGGTGGCCACCGTGTCGCCCGCGTTCACCTTGTCCCCGGCCTTGACGGTCAGGGTGACGGCGCCGGCGAACGGTGCTGCCACCTGGCCCGGCTGGGAGGCATCGGCGCGCTCGGCGGCCTTGACGTTGCTGACCACGGACCGGTCGCGGACCACGACGGGCCGCGACTGGCCGTTCAGGGTGCACATCACGGTGCGCATGCCCTTCTCGTCGGGTTCGGAAACGGCCTCGAGCGAGGCGATCAGGCGGACGCCCTTCTCCAGCTCGATCTCGTGCTCGGCGCCGCGCTGCAGGCCGAAGAGGTAGTCGCGGGTATCCAGGACCGAGAGGTTGCCGTAGGTCTCGACGCTCTTCTGGTAGTCCTTGGTGGGCCCGGCGAAGAGCAGACGGTTGAGGGTCTGCTGCACCGTCTTGGAGTCGCCCTTGAGCGCGGCGCTGTCCTCGGCGCTGAGCTCCACGTCCCGGACCTTGACGCTGCGGCCCTGCAGGGCCTTGGTGCGGAACGGTTCCGGCCAGCCACCGGGCGGGTCGCCGAGTTCGCCGGAGAGGAAGCCGATCACGGAGTCCGGGATGTCGTACTTCTGCGGGTTCTCGTTGAAGTCAGCCGGGTCGGCGTTGAGGCCCACCAGGTGCAGGGCGAGGTCGCCGACCACCTTCGAGGAGGGCGTTACCTTGACGAGCCGGCCGAGGATGCGGTCGGCCGCGGTGTACATGTCCTCGATGGCCTCGAAGCGCTCACCCAGGCCCAGCGCCATGGCCTGCTGGCGCAGGTTGGAGAGCTGGCCTCCGGGGATCTCGTGCTGGTAGACCCGGCCGGTGGGGCCGGGCAGGCCCGACTCGAACGGGGCGTAGACGCGGCGGACGGCCTCCCAGTAGGGCTCCAGGGAGCAGACGCTGTCCAGGTCCAGGCCGGTGTCCCGCGGCGTGTGCGCGAGGGCCGCGACCAGGGCGGAGGCGGCAACCTGGCTGGTGGTGCCGGCCAGGGAGGCGGAGGCGACGTCGACTGCGTCGACCCCGGCGTCCGCGGCCGCCATCAGGGTGGCCAGCTGGCCGCCGGCGGTGTCGTGGGTGTGCAGGTGGACGGGGAGGTCGAAGCGTTCCCGCAGGGCGGTGACCAGCTTGGCCGCGGCTGCCGGACGCAGCAGGCCGGCCATGTCCTTGATCGCGAGGATGTGCGCCCCTGCGTCGACGATCTTCTGCGCCAGCTCCAGGTAGTAGTCCAGGGTGTAGAGCTTCTCCTCGGGATCGAGCATGTCCGAGGTGTAGCAAAGCGCCACCTCGGCCACGGCGGTCCCGGTGTCGCGGACGGCGCGGATGGCCGGGGCCATCTGGTTGACGTCGTTGAGGGCGTCGAAGATGCGGAAGATGTCGATGCCGGTCTTCGCCGCCTCGTTGACGAACGCCACCGTCACCTCCTCCGGGTAGGGGGTGTAGCCCACCGTGTTCCGGCCGCGGAGCAGCATCTGCAGGCAGACGTTGGGCAGCGCCTTGCGCAGGGCCGTCAGCCGGTCCCAGGGGTCCTCGCCGAGGAAGCGGAGGGCGACGTCGTAGGTCGCCCCGCCCCAGGCCTCGACCGAGAGCAGCTCGGGCAGCAGCTTGGACACGGCGGGGGCGGCGGCGACGAGGTCGCGGGTGCGCACCCGGGTGGCCAGCAGCGACTGGTGCGCGTCGCGGAAGGTGGTGTCCGTGACGGCGACGGCGTTCTGCTCGCGCAGGGCGCGGGCGAAGCCCTCCGGACCGAGTTCCTGCAGCCGCTGGCGCGAGCCGGGGCGGGCCTCGGAATCGGGCAGCGCGGGCAGCTTGTCGGCAGGGTCCGTGTGCACGGTCAGCTCGCCGTTGGGCTTGTTGACGGTGACGTCGGCCAGCCAGGTCAGCAGTTTGGTGCCGCGGTCCGCGGAGACGCGGGCCTTGAGTAGCTCGGGACGCTCGTCGATGAAGGACGTGGCGACGTCGCCGGCGATGAAGTCCGGGTCGTCCAGGACGGCCTGGAGGAAGGAAATGTTAGTGGAGACGCCGCGGATGCGGAACTCGGCCAGGGCCCGGCGGGCGCGGGCGACGGCGGTCGGGTAGTCGCGGCCGCGGCAGGTGAGCTTGACCAGCATGGAGTCGAAGTGCGGGCTGATCTCGGCGCCGGAGTACACGGTGCCGCCGTCGAGCCGGACCCCGGCGCCGCCGGCGGAACGGTAGCCGGTGATCTTTCCGACGTCGGGCCGGAAGCCGTTGGCCGGATCCTCGGTGGTGATGCGGGACTGCAGGGCGGCGCCGCGCAGCCGGACGGTGTCCTGCGAGAGGCCGAGGTCCGCGAGCGTCTCGCCGGAGGCGATGCGCAGCTGGGCCTGGACCAGGTCGACGTCGGTGACTTCCTCGGTCACGGTGTGCTCGACCTGGATGCGCGGGTTCATCTCGATGAAGACGTGCTGGCCTGCCCGGTCCCCCACGGTGTCGACCAGGAATTCGACGGTGCCGGCGTTGACGTAGTTCAAGGCCTTGGCGAACTTCACGGCGTCACGGTAGAGGGCCTGGCGGATGCCCTCGTCCAGGTTCGGCGCCGGGGCGATCTCGATGACCTTCTGGTGGCGGCGCTGGATGGAGCAGTCGCGCTCGAACAGGTGCATGACGTTGCCCTCGGCGTCGGCCAGGATCTGCACCTCGATGTGGCGGGGCCGCAGGACGGCCTGCTCCAGGAACATGGTGGGGTCGCCGAATGCGGCGTCCGCCTCGCGCATGGCGGCCTGCAGGGCCTCGGGCAGCGCCTCCCGGGTGTCGACGCGGCGCATGCCGCGGCCGCCGCCGCCGGCGACGGCCTTGGCGAAGACGGGGAAACCGATCTCATCCGCGGCGGCGATCAGTTCGTCGACGTCCTTGGACGGCTTGCTGGACTTCAGGACCGGGACGCCGGCCTTGCGGGCGGCCTCCAGGGCGGCGACCTTGTTGCCGGCCAGTTCCAAGACCTCGGCGGGCGGGCCCACGAAGGTGATTCCGGCGTCCGCGGCGGCCCGGGCCAGGTTGGGGTTTTCCGAGAGGAAGCCGTAGCCGGGGTAGATGGCGTCGGCGCCTGCCTCCTTGGCGACCCGGACCACCTCGTCGACGTCGAGGTAGGCGCGGACCGGGTGGCCTTCCTCGCCAATCAGGTAAGCCTCGTCGGCCTTTTGGCGGTGGATCGAGTTGCGGTCCTCGGTGGGAAACACCGCAACGGTCTTGGCTCCCAGCTCGTAGCTGGCACGGAAGGCGCGGATCGCGATTTCGCCGCGGTTAGCCACCAGAATCTTGGAAAACATACTTCTCCCTGCATCTTCGCGGGCGGTTCGGTAAGTGGTCACAGTTTCTAAGACGGTGGCGGCCAACACAAATCATTGTGGCCGTCATCACAGAATTATCCGTCATGTGCCCGGGAAGCGGCAGACGGCGTCCGCCGCCCTCCGGCACGGGGTTGTTCCGCGGCCGGGGAGCAGCGAAGACACGGCCCGGGGCACGGACTCATCCGTGGGCTGCGGCGCGGCCCGAGGGACCGGACTTCCGCCTCTGCCGGGGTGGATGAGGCGGGTTTATTGTGCGCCGCCGCCTATGATGGGTAGGTGGGTGGCGCATGTCCGCCCCGGCCCGGAGGAACGCACGGGCCGGCATGACCCAGTCTCGGCAACCGGCGTTAGGTATTGGTTTTCAAGTGCACGTAGTCAGCATCAGCAGCCTCAAAGGCGGAGTCGGCAAGACATCGGTGACCACCGGGCTGGCCTCGGCCGCCCTCGCCGCCGGCATCCCCACCCTGGTGGTCGACCTTGACCCGCACGCCGACGCCAGCACCGCCCTGGGCGTCCGCGCCGGCGAGCAGCTGGACATCGGCCGCATGCTGAAGTCCCCGCGCCGCGCCCGCCTGGCCGAGAACGTGGTCCCCAGCGGCTGGCTGGAGCGCGGTAACGCCACCGCCGGAACCCGCGCCGGCAACAGCGAAGAATCCATTCTGGATGTCGCCGTCGGCTCCGCCTACACCGGCATCTACGACCGCCCGGACCTGGGCCGCCGCGACCTGCGCCGCCTCTCCACCGTCCTGGCCGGCGCCGACCGGTACGAGCTGGTCCTGATCGACTGCCCGCCGTCCCTCAACGGCCTCACCCGGATGGCCTGGTCCGCCAGCGACAAGGTGGCCCTGGTGGCCGAACCCGGCCTCTTCTCCGTGGCCGGCACCGAGCGCACCATGCGCGCCATCCAGCTGTTCCGCCAGGAGTTTGCCCCCGGGCTCATGCCGGCCGGCATCGTTGCCAACCGGGTCCGCACGGGCTCGGCGGAGCACGCCTTCCGCCTCTCCGAGATGGACTCGATGTTCGGCGAGCTGCTGCTCACCCCGCACATCCCGGAACAGGCCAACTGGCAGCAGATCCAGGGTGCCGCCCACGCCGTGCACTCCTGGCCGGGCGACTCGGCCAAGAGCGCCGCCGGCCTCTTCGACGAACTGCTGGCGAACCTGCTGGGCAACCGCGGCGAACTCGTCGGCGCGGGCCGGGTCCGGGACCGCAGCAGCCGCTGACGCTTTCCCCGCCGGGGGCCGATTAAACGAAAGAAGCGCGTCTCTTGGCGACCTTCACGCCGCCGCCCTTGCCACGGCCGCCCGCATGAATCTGTGCCTTCA